>WTHD01000009.1:20497-27031 GCA_011523265.1 Candidatus Binatota bacterium | reverse complement strand
TCCTAGCCCTGGGTAGAACTCTTTGACGACCCGCATCTCCAGTTGCTCGGCGACTTCCAGTACGGGGTAGTGCGGCAGCGCCGGTAGATAGGCCACGATGTCCGGGTTCACCGCTTGAAATCCCTCAAGCATAGCTCGGGTATTCTCCTCGCTGAGCTGCGCCCACACGTAAAATGCGCTATGCGGCTTGGCCGCCTCAAGCCGCAATCCTGCTGCTTCGGCAAAGGCTTTCAGCGCCCCGAGTTGATACACAACATAATCCTTGCCCTCTTGGGGAGTGATGTGCATGAGTCTCCGACCGAAACCCAGCATGTCGGGAAAGCCCGGATGGCCCCCGACCGTCACCCCGTACTTCTTGGCACTCTCGACACAGCGACGGACCCAACTGGGATCACCGGCGTGAAAGCCGCACGCGATGTTGGCGTGACTAATCCCCTGCATCACCTCCTCGGGCCGTCCCAGCACATAGTTGCCAAAGGATTCACCCACATCGCTGTTAAGATCAACCCAAGTTCTCGTGGTGCTCATGCGCAAACCTCCTTACCTGTCTTAAAAAAATCGGATGTTCCGTTTTGTCACGTCTGCCCGCACTCCCTACGCCGCCCGGCCAGGGCTAAAATGGGGTATGACGTAGCGGCCGATGAGTCTGAGCGAATCCATAATCTGCTGATGCGGCAGCCGGCCGAACTGCACCAGGCAGATCGCCTGGTCGATCCCCATTTTATACCAGGGCTCAAGTTTACGGATGCAGCGTTCAGGGTCGCCGACGATCACGGCCGGATGTTCCAAAAGTTCCTCGTCCGAGGCCTCCTGAGGTGGCCGGCTCAGATCGAACATGTCTTTCAGATAGCTATAGCTCTTCGTGTCCGCCTGAACGAGCGTCACGAAGAGTTCTTCTATCTTGTGAAAAAACCAGCGGGCCGCGTCGAGGCCAATCTTCAGACTTTCCTGGTCCGTGCTACAGTTGACGACTAAGAACTGGGCAAATTCGTTTTTCACAAAGTGACCCACGGGCTGAGCGTGAGCGACGGCCTGACGATACAGGTCGAGACTGCGCTGCGCTTGCTCCCAGGCAAAGTTGAAACACAAGGCTCCGAGCCCCCGCTCACCAGCCGTTTCAAAGGACGTTGGGCCGGTCGCCGCCATCCACAGCGGCGGATGGGGCTTCTGGATAGGTTTAGGAATGACGCTCCGTGGCGGGATTTTGAGCCGTTTGCCGAGATGTTCGAGGGGGTCCATGGTCCACGCTTTGACGATGACCTCAAGCCCCTCCTCGCACATCTCGCGGGTCTCCTCCGGGTCGATCTGGAAGCCCCCGAGTTCAACCTCGGTGACAGAACGGCCCGAGCCAAACTCTAGGCGACCGTTGGAGACGATGTCCAGTGCGGCGGCACGCTCCGCCGCTCGGATAGGATGATTGTAGGGAAAGGGAAGGAGGGTGACGCCGTGTCCGAGTCGAACGTTTTTCGTGCGTTGGCTCAGGGCTGAGAGAAACACCTCGGGGGCGGACGAATGCGAGTACTCGACGAGGAAATGGTGTTCCACCTCCCAAACCGTATCGAAACCAAGCTCGTCGGCAAGTTGCGCCTGAGCCAGCGCCTCCCAATAGGTCTCGTACTCCGTTCGAGACGTCCAGGGTTTGGGCATCTCAAGCTCGTAAATCAGAGAAAATTTCACGAGCGATTCCTCCTTTGCGGGTCTACCACGGCGGTCTCAGGATACTTGCACGGTAAGGCCGTCCGGCGCAATCGAAAAGTGACCCTGGCTCGATGTGCACCGGCAAGACCGAAGTTACTCGAACTCCGAAGCTCCGGTTGCAGGGGGATCTTCGTTCCACCACTCCCGGAACACACGACACCGGCCACTCTCGGTCAACGTGATCAGAAAGATCCCTTCCATTCTGACGGATTGGCCCGTCTGCACGGATTCCATCGATGACCACCAGCGCGCGACGTACCGCCCATCTTCGGTCCTCGCCAGGGGCTCATACCCAAACGCAATCCCGCTCTGGTTCCCCTGGGTAGCCGTCGCCCAGGCGCGTCGGATCGCCGGCCGGCCCTTGATCGGCTCGGCGAACGGACCCCAGACATAGGTCCCATCCTCGGTGAAGAGAGCTGCCGCGGCATCCGGATCCTGGTTTTCCCAGGCCTTGCCGTAGGCGTCGAGCCAAGTGTTGAGCGCCTCGAAACCCATAGAAGCCTCCTTTCCTCTTTTTAGTCTGTTGAAGCTCATACATAGCGCCCAACAGCGGATTGTCCAGAGGCGGCATACGCCCGCTCATCTGCGTGGCTTGACAGCAGCATGATAAGCATTCCACAGTTGGAGCCACGCGCTGCGGGGCGCATATTCGGAGCAGAGAGTGGGGAGGGCCGACCATGCGAGAGTTTTCAACCCTTGGCAAACGCAAAGCCGTATTGGGCATGATTCATCTGCAACCGCTGCCCGGCACCCTGTTTTACCGGGACGGCAGTTTCGACCAGACCCTTGAGACCGCGGTTGAATCGGCCCGGGCACTCTACCGTGGCGGGGCGGACGGTTGTCTGGTACAGACCGTCGATCGTATTTACAGCGCGAAAGACGAATCCGATCCGGCGCGCACGACCGCTATGGGTTTGATTGCGCATGCCATTGTCCAGGCCACGGGCACGGAGTTCCAGGTCGGGGTGCAATTGATGCGAAATGCGCTCAAAGCCTCGTTGGCGGTGGCAAAGGTGGCGGGAGGCAGTTTTATTCGGGCCGGCGCGGTGGTGGGCACAACGCTGACCGCGCACGGCATGGTCGAAGCCAATCCGCTCGACGTGATGGAGTATCGCAAAAAGATCGATGCCTGGGATGTCAAGGTCATTGCCGAAGTGGACTCCATGCACTTCAAATGGTTTGGCGAGCCAAAGCCGACCGCAGAGATCGCCCGGAGCGCCAAATATGTTGGGGCGGACGCGGTGTCGTTGGGTGCTCCCGACGAAGGGAAAACGCTGGAGATGATCGTCTCGGTGCGGAAGGCCGTGCCGGGTCTGCCGATTATCTTGGCGGGCTACACCAACCACGACAACGCGGCGCGGTTGCTGGCCGCGGCGGACGGAGCGTTTGTCGGTACCTGCCTGGAACGCGGCGGGTGGGGCGGGCAAATTGATGTCGAGCGGGTGAAGGCCTATGTAGACATCGTGCGAGAACTGGAATGAAAGGGATGGAACGATGGAGCCACTCAAGCCGGAGGTGATGTTCAGGCAGGTCGCGGGCTTAGCCGGCGATGTACGACAGTTGACCCGCCCGTTTGAGCAGCAGGTGCGGGCGGCCCTCGCCCCGTCGGAATGGCGGGCGGTGAAAAAAATCTACCTCACCGGAGACGGGGATTCCTACCACGCCTCGTGTGCCGCTGAAATGGCCTTTGAGGCTATTGCCGGCGTGGACTGCGAGCCGCTGAGCGCGCAACGTTTTCTGGACTACGGCGCCGCCTGGATGCGCCCCGCTGCACCGCCTCAGACCGTGGTCATTGCAACCTCGGCCTCGGGTGGTACCGAGCGCGTCGTGCAAGCGATTGAACGCGCCAAAGAGAACGGCGCGCTCACCGTGGCCCTCACCGGTACGCCCAACAGCCCGGTTACGCAGGCGGCGGAGCGGAGCGTCGTGGTTGAACTGCCCCACAAGGAACGCTCCCCAGGAATTCGAACCTACCAGGCCAGCCTAGTGGGAATGCTGTTGGCGGCGATTCAGTTAGGTGAGTTGCAAGACAGGTATGCCCAAGAAGAAGCGGAGCGTCTGCGCCGGGAATTGGTCGATCTCGCCGATACTGTGGACGCCACCACGAACGCGATTCAGGCGGGCTGTCAGGAGGTCGCGGACATGATTGCCGCAAGCCCGGTTGTGGTCATGCTGGGCAGTGGGCCGAGTTATGGGACGGCCCTCTACGGCGCGGCAAAGCTGATCGAAGCCGCGGGTGTTTTTGCCATGGGGCAGGACTTGGAAGAGTGGTGGCATGTTGAACGCTTTGCCTATCCCGTGGACATGCCGGTTTTTGTCATCGCCCCGCCAGGCCGCTCGCATTGGCGGGCGGAGAGCGTGGCGGCAACGGCGCGCGGCTTGGGCCGACGGGTCATTGTCGTGGCGCACAGAGACGATACCCAGGTCAGCCGTCATGCTCACATAGTGTTACCCGTCCACGGTGAGGTGCGTGAGGAGTTTTCCCCTGTGCTCTATCACCTCTTTGCCAGCTATGTGGCAGCCCATGTCGCCGAGCGCTTAGACCGCTGTCCCTTCCAGAGCGACCGCCCCGAACTGCTCCGATCGATCAACGAGTACTTCGCCAGCCAGCGCCAGGATGCGGAGGGCTAGGCGAATCATCAGTAGACCTTCTCCGAAAAGATTGAAAAACACCCCTCTTCACGCTGAGGGTGGCTTAAACCGAGCTACGCTTGTAGACGGAACGTCGGTGACCCACTTTAACGACCGTAACGATGAGCTCTTTGTCCTTGATTTCATAAATGATGCGGTACACTCCTTGGCGAACTCGGAATCTTTCCTGCCCTGACAGTTTCTCGCAGCCCTCGGGTCGAGGATTCCCGGCCAATGCTTCAATACGCTTGAGAATGCGAGCAACATCCCGCTTCGGGATTGGGCGTAGATCCTTAGCAACAGACTTCCTAAAAATCAGCCTATAGCTTGCCATGCGCTCGCAGGTCGTTCAGGAGTTCTTCATAGCTCAGGGTAGGCTCGGTTGCGCGTTGCCGGAATGCGGCCAGATCCTCTTGATCTTCGGCAAGTGCTGTGCGCACCGCCTCATTGACAATGGCGGATACCGAGCGTTGCGAGTGGGCCGCCTTGAGCCGTAGCGCCGCATGAAGCTGAGGATCGAAGTAGATCGTAGAACGTTTGGATGCTTCGCCCATAACACATGTCCTCCTTGTGTGACGGTAGCGTCCCAGCGTCACAGCATCAAGACACTGTGACGCTAGAGTAGCATAGCGGAGCGTTATCGGGCCTGCATCTTTACGTAGCCGCGCACGAGGCGGCCAGACTCGACAGGGCCACCCGCCGACGGGCTTCACGGATGTCGTGCCGGTCGAACCCGTTGGTCAGAAAACCGAACGAGATACCCGTTGCCGGATCGGCCCAACCGCTCTGGCCGCCAAAGCCTGGATGCCCGAACGATTCCGCGGAATTGGTGCGCCCGAAGCCACGCAGATTGGCCTTGCCGTCTCCGCCAGCAACAGCAATCCCCAGGGCCCGGTTGGCCCGGTGGCCGAGGAAGGGGTCGCGCAGTTCTCCGGTGCGAACACGCCGCGCCTCTTTCAGCATTTCAGGCTGCCAGACCGGCGTCCCGTTGTGGGCATGACCGTCGTTCAACAGGGCCTGATAGAATAAGGCGATATCACCGGCAGTCGTTATACAGCCGGCTGACGGGGACCCGGCTTCTCGGGTAACCGTTTCGTTCAGCTCCAAGACCCCGTCTTCATTGATGGCGTTGGTCGTGGCGTTAAAGCCTTTGACCCCCAGTTTTTCATACTCTTCGGCGGTCGGGGCTTCGCCCACCCACTCCACATCAGCGACATCGGCGTTCCCGGAGGGCGGCAGCCCGAAGCGTAAGTCGGGCAGGCCCAGGGGCTCGGCAATCCGCGTCCGCACAAACTCGCTCAAACGCTGGCCGCTGAGCTGCTCGACAATAGCGGCGACCGGCCAGAAATTCGCCGATACGTGATAAACGAACTTCTCCCCTGGGGTGTGGTCCGGCTTCCACTGGGCAAAGCGGGCGAGGCGTCTGTCGGGGTCGGCCCATTCTTTTTGCCAGTGCGGCGCATAGGGAATGGCCGACGTATGAATGAGCAACTGCTCGACCGTCACCACGTCTTTGCCGTTCGTTCCAAACTCGGGGATATAATCGACCACGCGGTCTTCCGGGCGCAGTTTGCCTTCCTGCATGAGAATCCAGGCCGAGGCAGAGGTGAACGCCTTGGTCGAGGACATAATGACAAATCGTGTCTCATCAGTCGCCGGTTTCTCTGTCCCGCCTTGAACGGCCGTGCCAAAGGTCTGCATGGCACCGATTTTTCCGTTACGGGCAATCGCCACCTGAGTGGCCGGCAGCAGGCCGGATTTGACTTCTCGCTCGGCCCGCTCAAACAGGGCGTGGACTTTTTCCGAGTCGAGACCGATCTCTTCGGGATTCCTGGCAAAAAAATGTGTAGCTGGCATACGGCTTCCCCTCCTGGTTCTCTCTTTGCAGCTCCCTCCCTTGAATTCCCCTCTACTCCTTGCCACTTTATGGGTTTCAGATCAAGGTAAAAAGGAAACCTATGGCCTCGGAACTTATTCTGCATCACTACGATTTCTCTAACTATTCTGAAAAGGTCCGCCTCGTCCTGGGTCTCAAGGGTCTGACTTGGCGCTCGGTCGAGATTCCCCCCACCCTGCCCAAGCCGGACTATATTCCCCTCACCGGCGGCTACCGCCGTGCGCCGGCCCTCCAGATCGGCGCCGACGTTTTTTGTGATACCGCGCGGATTATCGAAGAGCTTGAACGCCGGTTCCCGGAGCCCACGC
>WTHD01000009.1:11501-20487 GCA_011523265.1 Candidatus Binatota bacterium | reverse complement strand
GGACCGGATTCGGTCGCCCAACGGGCGTTTATTGCCGGTCTGGAGCGCTGGACGGATGCGACTCTGACGCGCAATAGCATCAATTATATTTCCTGCGAACACGCCGACGCCGACCGGTTCACCCCGGAATTCCTGGCCGACCGGGCCGCCTTGCTCGGCAAGCCTGAACCGGGGCTCGCCCACCGGAAGGCTGCGGCAGCCAAGAACCTCGCCCAGTTGCGTCCGCAGTTCAATTGGATCAGCGACATCCTGCACGACGGACGGACCTATATCTATGGCCAAGCAATGTCCCTGGCCGATTGCGTGATCTACCATCCGCTATGGGTCATGGACCAGCTCGCCGGCGAGCGCACGGCCGTTATTCCAGATGAGATCCGTGAGTGGATGGGGCGGGTGGCCGCCCGCGGTCATGGCAGTCCAACCTCTATGACCGCACACGAGGCGCTCGATGCCGCGGCTTCCAGTGACCCTTTGCCAATCTTGCCAAGTCAGACGCTGGACGGAGACCCCGCCCTCGGCGAGACGATCTCCATTACGCCAACCGACTATGGGCGGGCCAACCCCAGTATCGGCACCCTCGTTTCCATCGACGCCCAGCGCGTGGCGCTTCAGCACCGGAACGAGCGCACCGGGCTTGTCACAGTGCATTTCCCCCGCTTTGGTTATAGCGTCCGTAAACGTGAGGGATAGCAGACGCATGGAGGCAACCGGACCATGAATGCGCAGGGCACCTCGCACCAGGAACGGGGATGGCAGATTTGGATTGACCGCGGCGGGACGTTCACCGATCTGGTGGCGCGTCGTCCTGACGGCACCCTGGTGACGCATAAACTGCTGTCGGCCAATCCTGAACGCTATCAGGACGCCGCCGTCCAGGGCATTCGCGATCTGCTCGGGATCGATGGCGACGCGGCCATCCCACCCGATACGGTTGCTCTGGTGAAGATGGGGACCACGGTCGCGACCAATGCCCTGCTGGAACGCAAGGGCGACCGGACCGTGTTTGTCACCACCCAGGGGTTTGGGGATACCCTGCGGATCGGCTATCAGAATCGCCCAGACCTGTTTGCCCGCCATATTGTCCTGCCGGAAATGCTGTTTGAGCGAGTGATCGAAGTCAGAGAACGGATTGACGCCCACGGCGCACTGGTCACCCCCCTGGATGAAGACGGCGCGCGACGGAGCCTTCAGACCGCCTATGACGCCGGTATTCGTGCCGTGGCGATTGCCTTTGTCCATGGCTATCGGTACGCGGCGCATGAAGCCCGGGTCGCCGCTATTGCCACCGGGATCGGCTTTCAGCAGGTCTCGGTCTCCCATGCGGTCAGCCCGTTGATGAAGCTGGTCTCACGCGGCGATACCACGGTGGTTGATGCCTATCTCTCACCGCTGCTGCGGCGTTACGTCGAGCAGGTCGCAGGAGAATTGGAGGCGGAGCGTCAATCCGGTCCCAAGCTGATGTTCATGCAGTCGAACGGTGGCCTGACCGATGCCCACCTGTTTCAGGGCAAGGACAGTATTTTATCCGGACCAGCCGGTGGGGTGATCGGCATGGTCCGAACCGCGTCGATGGCGGGTTTTCGCAAAGTCATCGGCTTCGATATGGGCGGCACCTCAACCGATGTGTCGCACTATGACGGCGAATATGAGCGAACGTTCGAGACCCTGGTTGCTGGCGTCCGCATGCGCGCCCCGATGATGCATATTCACACCGTCGCGGCGGGTGGGGGGTCTATCCTGCACTTTGATGGCGCCCGTTTCCGGGTTGGTCCGGACTCGGCCGGCGCAGACCCTGGGCCGGCGTGCTATCAGCGCGGCGGCCCACTCACCGTGACCGACTGCAACGTCATGCTGGGCAAGCTGCAAGCAGCCTTTTTTCCCGCGGTGTTTGGTCCAAACGCAGATCAAGCCTTGGATGTGCAGATTGTTCGACAAAAGTTCGTCGCCTTCGCCCAAGAGATTGCCAGCGCCACGGGCAATACCGTCCAGTCGCCTGAGGCCATAGCCGCCGGCTTTCTGCGCATTGCCGTGGAAAACATGGCGAACGCCATCAAGAAAATCTCCGTTCAGCGCGGCTATGATGTGACGGAGTATAGCCTGAACTGTTTTGGTGGGGCCGCCGGCCAGCACGCCTGTTTGGTCGCGGACGCGCTGGGCATGAAGACGGTCTTTCTCCATCCGTTTGCCGGGGTGTTATCGGCCTATGGGATGGGCCTGGCAGACGTGCGGGCGCTGCGCGAGCGACAGATCGAACAGCCGCTCTCAACCTCAGCCATATCCGTATTGGAAACGGCCTGTGCGGAACTCGGCGACGAGGCCAGCAGCGAGATTCTTGCGCAAGGCGTCTCCGCCGATCGACTCACCCTGCATAAACGGGTCCATCTGCGCTACCAGGGAACGGACACCGCCTTACAAGTGGACTTGTCCGACCTCGACGACATGCGGACCGCGTTTGAGACCACCCACAAGCAGCGCTTCGGCTTTATCGTCGAGGGGCGACAACTGGTCGCCGAGGCGGTCTCGGTCGAAGCGGTCGGCACAACGGAGCAGGTTGATGACGCCGAGTTGCCGACGGCTGAGGACAACACGGCCCAACCGCTTCAGCGGGTCCGGGCATATATGGACGGCGCGTGGCAGGACACACCGGTATTCCAGCGCGAACATCTTCAACCGAGCCAGTGTATTCCCGGCCCCGCCATTATTTGTGAGCCCACGGCAACCACGGTGGTTGAGCCGGAGTGGCAGGCCGAGCTGAACCGCTATGGCCACCTGCTCCTGACCCGTTTGAGACCGAGATCACACCGCGCGGCGATTGGCACCGCGGCCGACCCGGTGATGTTGGAGGTATTTAACAACCTCTTTATGTCGGTCGCCGAGCAAATGGGCGCAACGCTGGCCAATACGGCCTACTCGGTCAATATCAAAGAACGGCTGGATTTCTCGTGCGCCATCTTCGCACCGGACGGGAGCCTGGTCGCCAACGCTCCGCACGTTCCGGTCCATCTGGGCTCTATGGGCGAGTCGATTAAAACCGTCATCAAGGCCAATCAGGGGAGCATGCGGCCCGGTGATGCCTATGTCCTGAATGCCCCCTATAACGGCGGCACGCATCTCCCGGATGTGACGGTCATTACGCCCGTGTTTGATACCACCCGTGCAGACCGCATTCTGTTTTATGTGGGCTCACGCGGGCATCATGCCGATATCGGCGGACGCACGCCCGGCTCGGCCCCACCGGACAGCACCACCATTCACCAAGAGGGCGTGCTGATCGACAATTTTCTCTTTGTTCGCCAGGGCCGGCTGCGCGAACAGGAGATGCGGCAACTGCTGGGTTCGGGCGCATATCCCTGCCGGAATCCTGACCAGAACATGGCGGACCTGCGCGCCCAGCTCGCGGCCAACGAAACCGGGGTTCAGGAACTCAGAAAAATGGTCGAGCACTTTGGCATCGAGGTCGTGCACGCCTATATGCAGCACGTCCAGGACAATGCCGAAGAGTCTGTGCGGCGCGTGCTCGATGTCCTCACCGATGGCACGTTCACCTATCCCATGGACAACGGCTGTCAGATTCAGGTCAGCATTCGAGTGGACAAATCGGCCCGCCGAGCCAGTATCGATTTCAGCGGCACGTCTTCCCAGCACGGCGGCAACTACAACGCGCCCGCGGCGGTATGTAAGGCCGCGGTCCTGTACGTTTTTCGGACGCTGGTGGCTGACGCGATTCCGCTGAACGAGGGCTGTCTGAAACCGCTCGATATCATTATCCCGCCGCACTCCATCATCAGCCCGAAATACCCGGCCGCGGTGATCGCCGGCAATACGGAAGTCTCTCAATGCGTAACGGACGCCCTGTATGGCGCGCTCGGGGTGCTCGCCTCGTCGCAGGGCACGGTCAATAATTTTGTGTATGGCAACGAGCAGTATCAAAACTACGAAACCATATGCGGCGGCACCGGCGCCGGTCCCGACCATCCGGGCTGCGACGCGGTGCATAGTCATATGACCAACACGCGTATGACCGACCCCGAGGTGTTGGAGTGGCGTTTTCCGGTGCGTGTTGAAAGTTTTGCCATCCGCCACGGTTCTGGCGGCGGGGGACAGCAGCCGGGCGGCGCGGGGATTACCCGGCGGTTGCGGTTTTTGGAATCCATGATTGTCACTACATTATGCAGCCACCGCCTGACCGAACCGTATGGACTGGCCGGCGGTCAGGCCGGAGAGCGGGGTCGTGATACGGTCGAGCGGGCAGATGGGACTATTGAAGAGCTCGCCGGCAGTGATGAAACGCTGATGCAGCCGGGCGACGTCTTTGTCATGCAAACGCCGGGCGGCGGGGGCTTCGGGCCGCCGGATGAGGTCGAGTAGCTCCTCCAAGGCCGGCACGGTTGGCGTGCGTGGAAAAGATACGGCACGGTATGTCAGGATGCGTTATCTCCCTCTGGGGTTCTGGCGACGGTGAGGGCAACCTCTTGTCCATAGGCAATTTCAAGGGTGTGGCCGTCCGGGTCGGACAGGAAGGCCCAATAGCCGATCGGATAGCCTGAATCGGTCGGCCCCAAGCGCAAACAGCCGGCCTGCCGGGCGTGTTCACACAGAGCATCGACTTCCTGGCGGGTTGCACAGCCAACGCCGAGATGGGCAAGGGGCAACAAGGGAGCATCCACCCGAGGCGACTGGATGAGGACAATCACAAAGGGACGCGTCCGGTCACTCAGCCAAACGACCTGTGTTCCATCCGGGTCAGTCCGACGGTGGACGACCCGCATATGGGCATAGGTCGCATAGAAGGCAAGACTCGCCTCCATATTGGTGGCCGGAAGTGCGATATGCGTCAGCCCGACATCGGACATTGTGGCTCTCCTTCCTGAGCACCCCATCCGTAGGAGAAAAGATTATACGCCAGTTGGAGGAAGGGGTGGGACCTGCTAAGACTTGCCGATAGCGTAAAAGACTGAGGAGGAGATTGCTATGCGAGAAGCTGTCATCGTATCAACTGCCCGGACACCGATTGGCAAGGCCTATCGTGGCGCGTTTAATGACACCACGGCCCCGACCATGGCCGTCCCGATTCTTCAGGAAGCCATCCGTCGGGCCAAAGTGGAGATGGGTGAAATCGACGATCTGATTATGGGCGCCGCACTCCAGGAAGGCACCCAGGGCTATAATGTGGCGCGGCAATGCGGCATCGCAGCAGGACTACCGGTTACTGTCTCCGGCCAGACCATTGATCGGCAATGCTCCTCAGGGCTGATGAGTATTTCCATGGCGGCCAAACAGATTGTGGCCGATGGCATGCAGACCGTGGTGGCCGGTGGTTTGGAGTCGATCAGCCTTGTCCAGAACGACCATCAGAACGAATATCGCAATGAAGACGCCATGGCCCTAGAGAAAGCCCCGGACCTGTATATGGCCATGATCGATACCGCGGAGGTCGTCTCGAAGCGCTACAACATCTCCCGGGAGGCGCAGGATGAGTATGCACTCCAGAGCCAGCAGCGCACTGCCGCAGGTCAGCAGGCCGGACGATTCGATGACGAGATCATTCCGTGCACCGTCACCAAGCTATTCACCGACAAAGAGACTGGCGAGACCACGCGCCAGGAAATTACTATTGAGCGGGACGAATGTAACCGTCCGAGTACGAACGCGGCTGGTTTAGCCGGACTGCGGCCGGTCATGGGAGAGGGCGGCTTCATTACTGCCGGTAATGCCAGCCAGTTGTCGGACGGGGTGTCGGCCTGCGTGCTGATGGAGCGCAAGCAGGCCGAGCAACGGGGGCTCCAGCCCTTGGGGGTGTATCGGGGCATGGCCGTTGCTGGCTGCGAACCGGACGAGATGGGGATTGGTCCGGTCTTTGCCGTTCCCAAGCTGCTCGAACGCAACGGCCTGACTATGGACGACATCGACCTGTGGGAACTGAACGAGGCCTTCGCCTGCCAGGTCATCTACTGCCGGGACAGGCTCGGTATTCCGGACGAACGGCTGAACGTGAACGGCGGGTCCATCTCGATCGGCCATCCCTACGGGATGAGTGGCTCACGCATGGTCGGCCATGCGCTGATCGAAGGCAAACGGCGCGGCGCGAAGAACGTCGTCATCACCATGTGTGTTGGTGGCGGCATGGGCGCGGCCGGACTGCTTGAGGTCGCGTAGGTTCTACTCCAGACTCTTCTGATCCCCTCCCTTGGAGGGGATTGTACTCTACCCAGCCAAGGAGGACGTTATGGCAAATGCACCTGCCACAACCATGCGGGAAAAAGCCCGGAAGGTGGCGCCCAAGCTGATTGACCTGACCGAGAAAGTTCTATTTGGCGATGTGTGGGAGCGCCCAGGTTTATCCAAGCGTGACCGCAGCCTCATCACCGTGGCGACCCTCATGTCCACCTATCGTCCCCAACAGCTCCGTCCGCATCTCCAGCGCGCCTTGGACAACGGCGTCACCCAGGAAGAAATCGGAGAGCTGATTACGCACCTGGCGTTTTACTCCGGTTGGCCGGCGGCCATGACGGCCGCCGGCATCGCCAATGAGGTTTTTGAACAGCAGGAATAGTCCGGCTTCACCGCGGCCGCGGCCAGATGCCCGAGACCGCGGTCGCCAGCCATTTCACTAAGGCGGCGTTGACTTCCGCCGGTTTTTCCTGAGCCATCCAATGGCCGGAGCGGACCGTTTCTTCGGACAGATTTCGGCAGTAGGTGCGCATGGGCTCGGCCAGACGTGAGTGAACGCACTCACACACAAAGTCGTATTGGGCGGTCAGAAACAACACCGGCATATCGAGATAGCCGTTGTTGTGGGCGGTCTCGGCGTAGGCCGTGTTGACCGGATGATTCATATACCACGAAGAGGGGCCGAAGAACCCGTTGCGTTCGAGCGCGGAGGCATAGACGCGCAAGTCCTCTTCGGTGACCACATCGGCGTCACGCGGCAAATCGGGGATTTCAGCCATGCCGAGCATACTATGATCGCGCCGTGCGGTTGAGGTGATGGCCGGTTTACCCTCGCCTTCGGGGTTCCCTTTCCGAAACAGCAGTTTGACGAATCGGTAGGCCTGGGCATCCATCGGGGCGATGGACTCGGCGAAACTCTCTTCATAGTAGCGCATGTAATCCCACTGGCCGGCAGGATACGTATCTTCAGGATAGAGGTCGCGGTCCACCAGGGTCAGCGTGTGCTCAAGCCCGCGCTCAAGGGTGTAGTAGGGGACACATAGATTGGCGACCGCATGACACCGGTCCGGATGGTGACTCGCCATATTCCACACTACCGGGCTGCCCCAATCATGGCCGACCCAGACGGCTTTTTCCTGTCCCAGCGCGTCTATCAACTCCAGCATGTCGCGGACGATATGTTCTTGGGCATAATCGCCGTGTTGCGCATACACAGACGAGCGGCCATAACCGCGCATGTCCGGCGCTATGGCCCGAAACCCTAGTGCGGCCAAAGCCGGTAGTTGGTGCCGCCAGCTTATCGAAAGCTCAGGCCAGCCGTGAACGAAGATGACAGGCGGCCCATCCTCGGGGCCAGCGGCCAGATAAAAAGTCGTATGCCTGTCGGTTTTGACAGTATGTTCCGTGATGGTCATGTCTGCTCTCCTTCATATGTCGATGAGAATCCCACGGTTGAAAAGGCAGTGGAAGGTGAGAGACTTCATACAGAACGCGCCCTTTCTCCATCACCTCCTGGAGAAAAAAGTCATGCTGAGCCAAACGTCGTGCAAGTCGCTCTGGAGTGTGGACGAGTAAGTCAACTGGGATCGTAGGATTGATCGCATTGAGTATCTCCACGGCCTTGCGAGTTCCTTTCCCCTCATGGCAGAGGACGACGAGCAGGTCTACATCTGACTGAGCCGTGGGTGTTCCGTACGCGTGCGATCCAAATAAGATCACTCGCTCTGGCCGGAATTCTCGCACAATTCGAGCCGCCAGCTCCTCGATACTTTTCATCTCAACGGCCATCTCGATAATTTTTCTAACAGGATATTGGTTTCCTGCAAATCCTGACTACTCTCTGGCTCTTCCGTCCGCTTGACAGACGACGCACCGTGGACAAGTGTAGCAGGAGTCAAAACCAGATTGGAGAAGGCATGGAGTACGCAAAGCTGGGGAATACGGGCATGACGGTTTCACGCATCTGCATGGGATGCATGAGTTACGGGGATGGCAAATGGCGCAAATGGACCATCGGGGAAGACGAGGCGCGTGAACACTTCGCCCTCGCCCTTGAATCGGGCATTACTTTTTTTGATACCGCGGATGTCTATTCGATTGGCGTGAGCGAGGAGATCACCGGCAAATGGCTGGGCGAGATGGCCTCGCGAGACGATATTGTCCTGGCGACCAAGGTCAACGGACCCATGGGCGACGGCCCGAACCGACGGGGGCTGAGCCGGAAACATATCATCGAGGCCTGCGAGTCTTCCCTGCGCCGCCTCAAAATGGACTATATCGACCTATACCAGATTCACCGCTGGGACTTTTCCACGCCGATTGAAGAAACGCTCGAAGCGCTTGATAGTCTCGTCCGCGCCGGCAAGGTGCGCTACCTCGGAGCCAGCAGTATGGCCGCCTGGCAGTTCTCCAAGGCGCTCTATACGGCCAAAGAGCACGGCTGGCATCGTTTTGTCACCATGCAGAACCACTATAACCTGATCTACCGCGAAGAAGAGCGCGAAATGAATCCGCTGTGCATAGACCAGGGGGTCGCGCTGATTCCGTGGAGCCCGCTCGCGCGCGGTTATTTCGCCGGCAACCGCACAAAAGTGGAGGGAGAAGGCCCGACAAAGCGGGCGCAAACCGACCCGATGACACGCCGGATGTATTTCAACGACAGCGACGAGGAAGTGGCCGCCGCGGTAGGGAAAGTCGCCCAAGAGCGTGGCGTGTCACCGACTCAGATCGCCTGCGCCTGGGTACTCCAGACACCCGGAGTGGTCGCCCCCATCATCGGCGCGACCAAAGCGCATCATCTCAAGGAAATCTTTGA
>WTHD01000009.1:0-11401 GCA_011523265.1 Candidatus Binatota bacterium | reverse complement strand
TCCCAAGCGGATGGCGTCATAGCGCCTCATGGGATAACAGCCGTTCGTGTTGAGCTGGTCGCCCCCATCATCGGCGCGACCAAAGCGCATCATCTCAAGGAAATCTTTGAGACGGTCGATATCAAGCTCAGCGCGGAAGAAGTGGCCATCCTGGAAGAGCCCTACCGGCCGCACCCGATTCTGGGCCATATGCAGCCCGATCCCAAGCGGATGGCGTCATAGCGCCTCATGGGATAACAGCCGTTCGTGTTGAGCCGGTCGAAGCGCGAACGAGAGCGCGGATTACCTATTGCGGTTTTGAAGGATCACATCATGCTTGGATGGATTCGTCTTGTCATTATCGCGGACAAACCGGAACCGGCACGCATCGGCTCCGGTTGAAATCGTCGTTGGTCGCTCGACCCGAACAGGACGGTTGGCGTTGTCTACGACGTCCATCCAGTTCCTATCCCATGCGCAGACCAGGGGGGTAAGCAGCGGTTCATCGTGGTCAACGAAGAACTGATGAAACGCGCACCGGTTCACAATCAGCGTATACCCGTCAGCATCGACTGCTTGATCGAAACCCATGCTCGATCCATACATGCTTTGGCTCCATCTCTTCAGGCGCTCACTCGATGAGAGCGTTTTGACAAGATCGCGCGAGGCCCACAACAAGAGGCGCATCATGAACTTGCCCTGGCCTTGATACGTCCGCTGAAAAGCCGCCTTGACCAGAGTAAACGCCTGCTGCTGGTTCTGGCTCTGATCCTTTATTATGCGGTAGGCAGCCAACACCAGGGAACACGTGCCCCGGATCATATGCGCCTGCCTATCTGGCAGCGTCCCTTTGCCTTCATCAAAGAGTTGCTGGGCCGTGTCGCGGATGCGGTCCAGCATTTCCTGTTTTTTTTGTCTCCCCCGCGTCTCGTTGGCGTAGTGTGCATCAAGTTCACTCGACAATTTCCGCAGGAACTTCTTGCCCCAGGCATTCGCCGCTACTGTCCCGAACGCAACGCTCATGGCTTTTCCCTTTTCTCACACAACAATCCAATCAGTCTCAGGCTATCAAAGCCTCTCTCCAATCGTAAGACAGCAAAGGGGACTCGTTGTCACAGGACGCGTCCCTCTGGAGACCTGAGGCTGCCGACCGCTCCCTCATCGGCACGGAAAGAGTTGCAGATGGACACGAAAAGATTGCAAATTTTCCTTTTCAAATCCACACCCCAAGTAGCCTCCGATAACGCCATAGGGTTACGAGTCGAAAAGACCAGGACGGCCAGAGGTATAGCACGTGGTACGCTTATAGCGGCGGGGTAGACGGAGAGACATCGGACGGTAGGTATTTGAGAATTTTTTTCAGACGTTCTTCCGGGTCGAGTGTTTCAAGGAGCTGTTGCTTGGCTTCGATATCTAATTTGAGATAACCACTGACTGTGTCTCCGAGAGGAATCGGATCATCGATCATCTCAACCGCCCCGACCGCCTGCGGGGTAACCGTTTTGCTCCGTAACATCTCAAAACATCCAAACCCAGACTTTATCTCGTGCATGAGCGTTTCAACGTCATCCGTGCGCTGACATTGCTCCGCTATTTCTACAATCTTTGCGGAGAAGACCCCGCCCCGCTTTCCATGACGTAGAATGCGACCCCGTTGCTTTCCTTCGACCAGAACCCTCACCGCCCCGTTGGGGAGATGAATGCGATTCACAACCTGAGCGACAGTCCCGACTGAAAATACATCCCTACCCGTAGGTTCGCTTGTCTTTGGGCTCTTTTGGGCAACAAGAAAGACTCGGCCATCATCGGCCACTGCCGCCTCAAGAGCCTTGATCGACTTTGCCCGTCCCAGAAACAGCGGAACAGTCATGAACGGAAAAACAACAATATCCCTCGTTGGAAAGAGCGGCATACTCTTCCCTTGTGTTCTCATGCTTCTCTCCTCAACAATCACCTTAAAAGTATCGGTCGTCCGCCGTCTGCGCCCTTCTCCAGCCAATGTCGCGCCTAGCTTTACACGTGCGCGATGCAGCCGCACTTTCACCGCCCCCACAGACACTCCCGCACGAGTACTGATCTCTCGGAGGGTCAGCCCATCCAAATAATGCAGATGAACCGCCCGGCGCTGTTCGATCGGTAATGTCGCCAGAGCAGCCAAGAGCGTTTGATATGACTCCTGCGTTTCATACAGAGCCTCCGGAGAGCGGAAGATTTTATCCTCCATTTTCTCCGCACTGATAATTCTTTTCTCTCCCTCCTCGAAGACAACATCCTGACGTTTATTCCGACGCCACATTCGGCATAGATTGACGACGATCCCATTCAGCCAAGCCCCAAAACTCTCGGGTGTTTTGAGTAATTGCAGGTTCAGAAACGCCTGAAAAAACGCATCCTGAACAACGTCTTCGGCATCCACCAAATTGCCAATCTGACGTAAGGCGAGCCGCACCGCCCTCGGCCAATGCCGATCAATCAAGGGGTCGAAGGCAGTCTTCTCGCCTGCCAACACCCGCCTTACGAGCGCCGCGTCGTTCGGATTCATCGATGTCCACCTTAGTAGTTGCAGGTGGACGAGAAAAGGTTACAGGTTTTCCTTCTCAAACCCGCAGCCCAAGCCTGTTCTGCCAACCTTACGGCGGACTTCGTCGAGTGACAGACGGAAATACACCGGACGGTTATGGGCGCAGGCATGGGGATTACTGGTTTGGGTCCAAGCGTCGAGGAGACGGCCTTGCGCTTCGCGGTCGAGCACCTGGCCGGCTTTGATCGCGCCGAGACAGGAGAGGGCTTGATGCAAGTCTTCTTTTTGGGTGCGCACGCGCGTGACCAGACGGGAGAAGGTCAACCCCGACGTTCTGGGATCGAGAAATTCAGGAATCGCACGGAGAGCCAGCACATGCGGCCCAAAGAGTTCGGCGCTGAAACCACACGCGGCAAATGCCTCAGCCTGGGTGTCAAAGAAAGCATGTTCTTCGGCTGAGAGTTGGACGACTTGAGGCGAGATAAGGGGCCGGCTCTGAACCTGGCCGTTTTTGAGTCGTTCGTATAATACGCGTTCTTCGGCGGCGTGTTGATCCAGCAGATACAAATGTCCTTCGGATAAAGTCAGCAGGAAGGTGGCTTCCACCTGGCCGACCAGAGAGAAGCCCGCGTGCGGTTCTTCTCCATACGACGCTCCGTCTTCAGCAACCTGCGAAGCCGTGAGCCAGCCTGGCGTGGCACGGCGTTGGAGACCACCTCGGACCAGATCATACACACTCGGGTCATCTCGAAAACGCACCTCGGTCTTGGCGGGATGGATATTCACGTTCAGTTGAGAGGGGTGCAGTTCGACGAACAGACACACCATGCCGCCGTCGTTGCCGAGGGTGTCACGCACGACACGATACAGGGTGGCGTTACGCACGGCCCGCCGATTCACGAAGAAGTAGTAGCGGCGGCGCCAGGCTTCCTCTTGCGTCACCAGAAATCCCCAGACACGACCGTTCAGGCCCGTATTCTCAAACTCCTCCAGGCGGGAGACGGTCTCAGTGCCAAAACAGGCAGCAACGCGCTCCTGGAACGCGACGGACGGAAAGTTGTAGACCTCGCGTCCGTCAAACGACAGCGAGAGGGTTTTCTCCGGGAACGCTAGGGCAAAGCGCGTGAACGCGCCCATGATATGGCCGTACTCAGTCCGCAAGCTGCGCATAAACTGCAAGCGAGCCGGCGTATTGTAAAACAGGTCAGTAACCTCGACACAGGTCCCAACCGGCGCTCCGGCCTCCTGAACGGGACTCAGTTTGCCGCCCTCACTTTTGACTTCTCCCCCCAATGGAGCACGCGATGGACGACTCAGAATTCGGAGCCGTGAGATCGCGGCAATGCTGGGTAACGCCTCTCCGCGAAAGCCAAAGGTCTGGACATGGGTCAGGTCGTGGTCGTGCCGAATTTTACTGGTCGCAAAGCGTTCACACGCGAGCGCAACTTCGTCCGCAACCAAGCCCCCACCATCGTCGGTGACACGAATGAGCCGCCGTCCGGCCTCCTCGACCTCCACCCTGATCGTCTGCGCCCCAGCATCCAGGGCGTTCTCCATGAGTTCTTTGACAACGCTGGCCGGTCGTTCCACCACCTCACCGGCGGCGATCTTTTGCTGTACGTCAGGGGGAAGGATACGAATGGGCATGACTATGGATGTCCGTATGGTAGCAAAGCGAGGCTTTACTTGTCGGGAGTCTCGGTGTACGACGCCTGCGCTTCGGTCGCTCTCCCCTCAGCCATTTGCTTCAATTCGGCAATCAATAGCAGCGCCTCAATCGGCGTGGTCCGCAGGGGGTCAATCTGGGCGAGACGGGATACAACGGCCTGGTCGCCGGGTGCTTGGGGCCGTTCCGCTCTCTGCTGCTGATCACCGGGCGGTAGCTGTCCCGCTTCAAATCCGGCTAATAACGTCCCGGCCCGCTCGACCACATCGGGGGGCAGTCCGGCAAGTTTGGCGACATACAGGCCGTAACTCTTTTGGGCCGCCCCCGGCACGACCTTATAGAGAAAGGCCACTTCGTCCCGGTTCTCGCGGACCTCAAGCCGGGTGTTGGCCACTCCGGGCAAAACGTCTGCGATCGGCGCCAGTTCGTGATAATGGGTGGTAAACAGGGTCTTGGCCCGAACCTGGGTAGCGAGCTTTTCGGCAACCGCCTGAGCCAGGGCACGGCCATCCGTCGTGCCGGTTCCCCGGCCGACTTCGTCGAGAATGACCAGACTCCGCTCGGTTGCATGCTTCAGGATGTTCGCCGTCTCCATCATTTCGACCATAAAGGTCGATAACCCCTGCGCCAGAAAATCCGCCGCGCCGACCCGCGTAAAAATACGATCTACGGCCCCAATGGTGGCAGACCGGGCGGGGATGAAGCTCCCCATTTGGGCTAGCAGGACGAGTAGAGCCGCCTGACGCGCATAGGTGCTTTTTCCAGCAGCATTGGGGCCGGTGATGATCAGAACGTGCTGGCTGGCATCCAAGCGCAGGTCGTTCGGCACGAAGTGCGCGTCACGCGTATCAAGGACCGGATGCCGGCCCTCTTCTATGAGCAGCTCGTATCCGTCGGTGACATCGGGACGAACCCACCCCTTCTTGGCGGCTAATTCCGCCAGGGAACTCAGCGCGTCGAGGGTACCGAGGATGGTCGCAGTGTGGCGCAGCCGCTCGGCCTGAGCGGCGACGTGCTGTCTGAGTTGAGTGAAAAGGACATACTCTAGCTGATTGCCACGGTCTGTCGCGGACAAAACCGTGGATTCAAAGACACGCAGTTCATCCGTGACAAAGCGTTCGGCGTTAACCAGAGTTTGACGGCGGATGTAGTTTTCGGGCACCCGACTGAGCGCGGACTTGGTGATTTCCACGTAATACCCGAAGACCTTGTTGAAACCGACCTTGAGGTTGGGAATCTGAGCGCGTTCCCGCTCTTGCTGTTCATACTCGGCCAGCCAGCCCGTTCCAGCGGTTTGAACCCCCCGCAGTTCGTCCAGGTCGGCGGAGACGCCGACGCGAATCAGCCCGCCCTCTTTGGCTGTGGGTTTTGGCTCGTCGAGAAGGGTGCGCGCAATCTCGGCGGTCACATCGTCCAGCAGATCGAGTTCTTCACAATACGTCGTTAGCAGACGGCTCCCGGCTCTGGTCAGGGCGGCGTGGAGGTCGGGCAGGCGAACCAGAGCGGATTTCAGAGCGGCCAGGTCTCGCGGGTTGGCAATCGCGGACGTAATGCGTGAGGTCAGACGCTCGAGGTCGGGCAGGCCGGAGAGGGCACGCCGCAGTTCTGCCCGTACATCATGGCGACGGCTCAGTTCGGCAATCGCCTCTTGGCGAGTGTGAATCTCATCGACCGTACGCAACGGATGCAGCACCCAGTGTCGCAAGCGGCGCTTACCCATCCGGGTGGTGGTGTGGTCCAGCACGGCCAGGACGGTTCCCTCAGGCGAGCCCTCGAACACATTTTCCACCAGTTCGAGGTTGCGCTGTGTCTGCGGGTCGAGCACGACAAAGGCATCATGCCGATACGGCTCAGGCGCACGGATATGGGGCAGAAACGCACGCTGCGTTTCCCGCGCATAGGCGAATAACGCTCCGGCTGCACACAGGGCACGCCGATGGGAGAAAACGAGAGTGTCAATGCGTTTGCGACCAAACTGCTTGCTGAGGACGGCACGCGCCTGCTCAAAGCGAAACGCCTCGACCGGACGTTCGGTGCGGCAGACCTGACGACTCCAACCCGTGTCGCACGACTCGCCCGCCCCACAGACCAATTCTTGCGGTTGGAGCTTTTCCAGCAGGCTGGGTAAATCAGCAACGTTTGTTTCGGCAACCAGAAACTCAGCCGTCGCCAAATCCAGACTGGCCACGCCGACCGCGTCTTTCTCGGACAACACGGCAACCAGCGTTCGTTCCCGACTCTCGGATTCAAACAACGTCCCCGGTGTGACAATGCGAACAACATCGCGCGGAATAATCCCTTTTCCCTTGTGGGACTCCTCAAGCTGTTCACACACCGCAACCTTATAGCCCTTCTCGACCAGCCGGGTGAGATACGGCTCCAAACGATAATGCGGTACCCCGCACATGGGGACCTTTTCGTTGCCTTTTCCGTGCGCGCGGGCGGTCAGCACGATGTCCAATTCACGCGCCGCGACTGCCGCGTCGTCAAAAAACATCTCGTAGAAGTCACCGAAACGGTAGAACAGCAGTTCCTCTTTGTGCTGTTCCTTGACCTGCCAGTACTGCTCCATCATGTCGGTTGCCGTACGTGTGGCAGATGGAGAAGAGCGAGATGTATTCTTTTTTGCCATTGCGTCTACCGGTCGCGCTCTCGAAGCAGGTTTTCGACTCTACCACATGTTCCTGCGCTCGTCGTCCGCATGTCACCGCCTCTTGACTTCCCGAGCGTCGAGTACAGCGCGGTTTGTCACGTATGTAACAAAAACATCTGATTGTTTTAGAGAAACACTGCTTTCCGTCACCTATGTGACACCTGTCGCCTTGTACATCAGCGGCCCGCCTCCTATCGTAGCCGCTAAAATTCAGCATTGACCTCCCCTTCTCTTTCCCTCCCCCCGCCAGCCAGCCCGTAAAGGAGAGCGTTCGCATGGACAAAACTGAAGGCACGCAAGATTTCGATCCGCTCCGGACCTGGCGCGAATGGTACCAAAAGTCAGAGAAGCAATGGAGTGACACGCTGTCGGGTATTCTGGGCAATGATCAGTTTGCCCAAACCACGGGCAAGTATGTCCAAGAAGCAATGCACCTGCACCGCATGTTTACCGAATCCATGGCCCAATACCTGGCCGCCCTCAACCTCCCGTCCCGCACGGATATTATCGCGCTGAGCGATCGGATCGGCGAACTCGAGGATAACGTGGCCGGACTCCAGGTGGAGGTCCGGCATTTGCGCCGCTTGCTGGCGGAATATGAGGGCGGGGCTGCTGACGACGCGCCCATCCGTCCGAAGCGTACCAAAAAGCCCAAGGAGTCCGTCGAAGAAAGGGATTAGAACCCATGAAACAGGCACAACAGCTGGCGGACGAAGACGTTGCAGCAAAAGCGCGGGAAACGGTTGACCGCGCCATTCAGCGCAACGTCCCAGACCTGCCGGCCCCACTCGAACTCGACCTTGAGGTTGGGCCGACACCGAAAGATATCGTGCATTCGCGCGGCACAATGAAGCTCTATCACTATCGTCCCCTCAGCCCTGAGGTGTACCGGGTTCCGGTCTTGATCGTCATGTCCCTGGTCAGCCGACCCTATATTCTCGATCTGGCCAGAGGCCAGAGCTTGATCGAATATCTGCTGCTCCAGGGTTTTGACGTATATCTGACCGACTGGGGTGTACCGCGACGCGAACATAAACATCTCAAGCTGGACGACTATGTGACCGATTTCATCCCCGAGTGCGTAGCGATGGTGGGCGAAGATTCGGGCGAGCCCGATGTGTCTATGATCGGCTATTGCCTGGGTGGACTTCTGGCCGCGCTGTACGCGGCGCTGTATCCCGACGGTCCGCTCAAGAATCTGGTGTGTTTTACCACGCCGGTGAACTCGGACGGCATGTCGCTCTACCGCACCTGGACCGACCCGGCCCATTTTGATCTCGACCGGCTGATCGATAGCCTGGGCAATATCCCCTCGGAACTGATGGACGCCTCGATCCAGATGCTGCGACCGTTTCAGAAAAGTGCTGGCCAGATGAAGCTGCTCGACAACGCCCAAAATGAGGCCTTTGTCACCGCCCACCTGCGCTTTGATCGCTGGGCCGCGGATCATATTCCCTTTCCGGGGGAAACCGCCCGCCAGTTGGTCAACGACTTTATGCGCGAGAACAAGCTCGTTCGAAATACATTTGAACTGGACGGTCGCCGGGTCGACCTGGGGAACATCACCGCTCCCTTTCTGCACGTTGCGGCCCAGCACGACCATATTGTTCCTTCGGCCGCCTCGCAGGACTTGGTGAAGCTGGTAGGCAGTCCAGACAAGTCTGAAATTGTTCTCAAGGGCGGCCACGTCAGCCTGGTCGCCGGGGGGAACGCCATCTATCGTCTGTGGCCGAAGCTGGACGTATGGCTGTCACAACGTTCCGTCTGAAAGAGCAACCACACAGAAAGAGGAGAATAGCGTGGAAGGTTTTCCCAAAACCGTTGAAGTCAAAGGGACAGCCCTGAGCCTGCGTATGATGGGCGCGGACGATGGGCCGTTAATGCTGGATTTTGCCCAACAGCTCCCCTATCACGACCTGATGTTTTTACGCCGGGATATTACCAAACAATCATCTATAGACCGCTGGCTGCACGATATCGCCAGCGAAAAGATGTATACCCTGCTTGCGGAGAGCGAGACCCAGCTTCTGGGCTACGCCACCCTGTATCGGAACGACTTTGACTGGTCGCGCCATGTGGCGGAAATCCGGGTGCTGATTGCCCCAGACGCACGCAAGATGGGCCTGGGCCGCTTGTTGACCCGCGAGGCGTTCAACGTCGCCCTCTCGTTAGGGATCCAAAAAGTCGTCGCGCGCATGACGCTGGATCAAACCGGCGCCCGCACCGTGTTTGAAGAGCTGGGCTTTCGAGCAGAAGCGATTTTACGCGACGAGGTCAAAGACCGGGCCGGCAAGACGCACGATATTCTCCTCATGGCCAATGATGTGACTGAATTCCTGGCGCGTGGTGAGGCGTACGGGCTGCCTCGATAAGCGGCCTCCTTCGTTTTTCCGGTGAAAGCCGGCTGTACAAGCGCAGCGAGCCCGCTATAATCGTATCGCCACGCTACTGAGGAGCACGAGAGGGAGGAGCCTCTATGAAAACAGCATCGCACGTCAACGCTCCAATGAGTTACCTCAGGGCTGAAGACCAGCAAGAGAAACCGACCTATTACCTGTGTACCCCGCCCGCCGGCGTCCCCCGGCGGAATACCACCCAGGTGAAACACACCATGGCGATTCAGAATGCCCGCGAGCATATCGACGATATCTCGCTCGATAAGCAGGGCATCACCTTTACGCAGCATGAAACCGCGGTCGAAAACTTTTACGACGCCGAAGAAGTCAAAGCGGTCTATTATCCCGAGGTGGTCGAGTTGATCAAAAAAATCACCGGCGCCGAGAAGGTCCACGTCTTCGATCACAACGTGCGCTGCGCCCCGATGTGTGCTCGTGGCGAGAATGGCGCCCGCGAGCCGGTCAAGTTTGCCCACAACGATTATACCCTCAAGTCCGGTCCGCAGCGGGTACGCGACCTGTTGCCGGCCGAAGAAGCCGAAGAGCGGCTGCAACATCGCTTTGCCGTCATCAATGTCTGGCGACCGATCCGCGGCCCGGTGCAGGACGCTCCGCTGGCCGTGTGCGATGCCGCCAGCATGACGCAGGACGACTTCAACGAAACCGACCTGAAATACGAAGACCGGATCGGTGAGGTCTATTCGGTCTCCCATAACCCCCACCACCGCTGGTTTTATTTCCCGCAGATGGAGCGCAACGAGGCCATGCTGCTCAAGTGCTATGACTCGGCCACCGATGGGCGGGCGCGTTTCACCGCGCATTCGGCGTTTGAAGACCCGACATCTCCAGCGGACGCACCGGCTCGGGAGAGCATTGAGACGCGGACGCTGGTTTTCTTTCCACCTGAAGTATAGATTAACGAACACGGTAGGGGGCCTTTTGGCTCCCGCATTTTTTACCTCAGCTTCTCAAACTTCCCCACGGGCAGACATTCACAGTAAGGAGCGAATTATGGAATTCGGTGTTTTCTATCTTCCCGCGATTGGCAGTAAGAGCGAGTTGCAAGCCGGCATGGCTGGTCGGCGGACAGACCTCTACCAGCGCATGCTGCGCAACCTGTCTGAACAGGCTCAATATCTCGACGCGCACGGCTATTATGGTATCGGCTTCACCGAACACCACTTCCATATCGAAGGCGAGGAGGTTTCGACCAACCCCCTCATGCTCGACCTGTATCTCGGCATGCAGACCGAGAATATCCGGCTGGGACAACTCGGCCTGGTCCTCCCCTGCCAGAATCCCATTCGCGTGGCTGAAGACACCGCCATTCTCGACCAGGTGACGAAAGGCCGGGCCTTTGTTGGCTTTGCCCGGGGCTATCAGCCGCGTTGGGTCAACACCCTGGGGCAGCACTACGATATCCTGGCCGACAACAATACCGACCCGGAACGGTACGAAGAGCTCAAGAGAGAACTCTACCAGGAGCATTTTCAAATTATCATGAAGGCCTGGACCAACCCGACTTTCAGTCATTCGGGCAAGTACTGGCAGATTCCGCCCAAGGATATTTTCTGGCCGGCGCATAACGTCACTCGCGAGTTTGGCCAGGGCGTGGATGACAAGGGTATTCTGACCGAGATAGGCACAGTGCCCGAACCGTATCAGAAGCCCCACCCGCCCCTCTTTCAGCCGTTCAGCTTTTCGGAGTCCTCGGTCCGCTGGGCCGCCCAGAACAATGTCGTTCCGCTAACCGTCGTCTGCGACCCGGATATCTGCTCCGGCCAGTTCCGCGCCTGCCAGGAAGGCGCGGCTGAAGTCGGTAAGAGCCTGGACTTCGGTCAGGGCGTCGGTCTGGTGCGGGAAGTCATTGTCGCCGACACGGACGAAGAAGCCATGGCCCTGGGCAGAGAGAGCGGCTGTTTTATCTGGACCAAGTTCTTTGAGCCGTTCGGTTTCAACGCCGCCCTGATGCGGGTGGATGAGGATTACCGGACGATCCCGAATACGTTCGAGTCCATGGTCGAGCGCGGCCTCACCATTTGTGGCAGCCCGGATACGGTGAGCCGCAAGTTTGAGGCGATCTTCAAAAAGCTGCCGGCCGAGTACTTCTGGCTCTACACCTATAATGAGCTCGTGCCGCATAAGAACGTCATGCAAAGCTTCGAGCTGTTGACCGAAAAGGTATT
>WTHD01000461.1 GCA_011523265.1 Candidatus Binatota bacterium | reverse complement strand
ACGACTTTTCGAGTGCCTGGCGGTCTGAGGCTTCGGGCACCACGATACGGTCCAGCGACCACACCGAGTCGAATGCAAGGTCCTCCGCCTCACGGGCCAAGTCTACGATTTCGCTGACCGTAATCTTGTCGCGGAGATTCGGAAGATACAGCGCGAGCTTCATAGTAAGGTCTCCTTTATTGGTTGTATTATGGATTGCTCAAGTCTTTTACCTGTCGCCGGGTGCATCTTTCTGCGTCGCTCGATTATTGTCAAGCTATTGCAGCCTCATTTCCCGCGTGAACGGGTATCACCTTGACGAACAGTCGCAATGCTGCGCCAGCGTCAATGCGTTCAAGTTCGGCGGCATGCCTTTTGACAAAGCGCAAGCCAGCATGCGCCTCTTCGCTAAAGAGGTCATGCCGGAACTCCACAAGCTCGGTAACGAGCCACTGTTTGACACAGAGGAGGCTGCTCCGCCGGCATTCATGGCGGTCTGAGTCGCTGACTGATGCTGAACCCGTCGGCATCAGTCAGCGGGTGCAGAATGATTTCTCCGCTCACCGCCCGATCTGATCGAAATGATGTGAGCGCCCAACTTTCACTGTCACCGTCGTATTGTGTCCGTCCGACTGTGCGCAATTGGGACTACTTACGGGGAATGAACACTTTCCCTCGTCAATAGTTAAGTCCGGGCTGTCGGGTTACGCCTACGGCTAACCCGACCTCCAAGGCTGTATATAATGGTGAAGGTCTAATAGCCCAACGCTCGCGCCGCGCCTTCCAGGACAAAGGGCACGGACCAGGCCGTACGGGCAAGGCGAATGTCGTCGCTCTGGCCCGAAGCATACAGACCCGTGGCGCTCATCCAGAAAGCGGCCGAGCGCAATTGATACAGCATGCCGTAGTATTGGCAGGCCGCTTCATCGATCTCGATACCCGTGGCGTGCTCGTAGTCCCGAAAAAAAGCGTCCCGCTCAACCAGGTGGGATAAGAGATCGCTGCCCTCTCGGTTGAGGTCGGTCAGGACATAGGCCACATCGTACATCGGATCGCCGATGACTTGTAGCTCCCAGTCGAGGACCGCCGAGACCTCGTCGTTGTCGATTAACAAATTGCCGGTCCGATAGGCTCCGTGGACTAAGGTGAGGCGCCGGGTTTCCGGAGCGTTGGCCTTGAGCCAGCCGATGAGATCGACGAGGATCGGGTGCGGCTCTAACTGGGAGAGTTCGACCAGCTCGCACCATTTTTGGACTTCGTGCAGGGCAAAATCCTTGCCTGAGCCTGGCACGCCCAGGAATGAGAGCCCGGCGGCTTCCCAGTCGAGGCTATGCAGGGTTGCCAGGGTCTGGGTAAAACTTTTCGGGAGCGTGCCACGCGCGGCCGCCTCGGCGTAAAAGCGTCTACCGGCCGAACCCCAGGGGCTCGGGCAGGTCCCGGGGACTTTTTCCATGACAAGAAACGGTTTGTCGAGAATGCTCGTGTCGCTCTCGTACCAGTATGGTTTGGGTGTAGGGAGCAGTGTGGGCGCTAAACTCTGAAGGACCCGAAACTGTACGCCAAGATCAGAGAAGTGTCGCAGCAGCGCATTGCCGGGGTCACGCCGCAGGCACAGCCCCCGCGTTCTTGATTCCCCGTTCTCCGTCCAGTGCGCGTCAAACAGCCAGGTTTCATGCGACCAGCCCACGGCAATCCGTTCCAGTGCTTCGAGGCGCAGGTCCGAGGCGTCCGGCATCCGTGTCTCAATGTAGCGGCGGATGCGTTCCGCCATATCCTGTTCGTCCGCCGCCTGTTGCGTCGTGCTCATGCGGCGTACACCATCTCACGGTCAATGCGGGCGCGGAGCCGAGCGCGGACACGGCCAATCAGGTCGGCAAAGCGCGTCTCACCCAGCTCGGACCGGGTTGCGTATAGGGTTTCAATCAGACCTGACACACTCGCCGTATCGAGGTCTTGGCGGACAGCGTTGACGGCGGCCCGCAGCGAAGGGGGCGTATCTTGGGAGACCGTCAAGGGATCAAGTTCTTCGGCGAGTTCCTGCAAGTCGCGTTGAATCGCGGCGGCGTGTTCGTCAGCCAGCCGCAACTGGCCGGCGAGTTTCTGTAGCACCACTGCCGCCATGAAGGCTTGGGTCTTGGGATAGCTTTCCCCACCCGCCGTTCCGTTCTCTTTTTTGAGCGTCCGGGCGAGGCGTTCCAGGAGTGCGTCCGGGGCCAATGCGATGTAGTCGGCCATCAGGCGTTTCCTCCATTTGCCGGCTGAGCGTTACGTCGCATCCGGGACCAGCGATGGACCGGCCACATGTCCTGGTCCTCACCGTAACCGCCCTCACCGTTGATCTCCCAGCGCATCAGGCTGTTGATATCGATAAAGGTGTGACGATTAATCACAATCCGGCTCAACGGCTCGCCCAGCGCGTGGAGGGTCCGGCCCTCAGTATCGTGGGCCTGGATCTCGACGCGGGTGATCCAGCCATTTTCTCTATCGCGCGTAACCCGGCGCTCGCCCTGCGTCAGGGGCAGCGTCCGGCCATCGCGGTAGAGAAAGCCGTACGCGACCGGATTCCGGTCGGCCTCCACGTTGGTGACGGCGAGAAAGCCGTGCCGGTCCGTGGCCACGCCGGTGACATAGGCCGCCTGGCGCGGGCGGTCCTCCCGCCGCCGGCCCCAAGTGCGGTCGCGGACGGCCAGACAGTCGATCGGAATGGTCTCGCCGTGCAGGACGATCTCTCCACTCACCCGTCCGATCTGGTCGAAGTGGTGCGAGCGCCCAAAGGTCGAACCCGTGCTGGTCAGCGGCGCGGGCGGCATCACACCCTCAAAACGCAGCGAGGCCCGCAAACGCGGCTCGTCGTTATAACCCAGCGCGTAGGACATGCAGGGTTCGATCACCCGGATCGAAACGCCGGTCGGGAGCGTCACGTCGTCCAGATTTTGATCGCGCGGCAGCTCCAGGGCGGTATAGTTTGCGGAATAGAGCACTTCCCAGGGCAGATGGGCCGAATCGTCCCAGACCCAGGCCCCACCCGCGACGGTGCCGATAGTGGGCCGCGCCAGGGTGTACAACCAGCCGCCCAAGCGGCGTTCCGGGTGAGAGAATGAGAACCAGGCCGTCTCCGTTGACCACCAGTCCCCGGCCAGCTCGTCGAAGTGAAAGCGGTCGTCTCGTGCGGTAAAGATGCGTTGTTCTGCCATAGTGAGAATTTTCTCCGGTCACGGGTGCACGGACATTATTGGACCGTGAGTGCGCTGGCATGACTCACGATAGTGACGCATTGGTACGCCCGCGTACGGATTTTCCCGCCACACTGTCATCCGGCTGGCTCCCGAAATGATCCGTCCAGATGCCGAACGCGGTCGCGTTGGGAAAGCGCTCCAGGACAATATAGACGCCTTGATGAGGACTATGGAGTGGCGCGAGCAGTTCATACGTGCCGCCCCCGTTGTCTTTGGCATAGGCGGCTACATCGTCCACAATTTTTGATAATTGCTCCAGGGTACAGCCTGCCTGGAGCTTGACGGTTACCACATCGTACATGGCGGAGCGGACGGGCAGGGTATGCCCGAGCAGCAGGACGAGTCCGGCCAGGATTCCGATTATGGTTTTCATTTCAACCCCTCCCCTACCTCCATTCCAGTTCTCATCTGGTGGTCTCTGTAAGGCGGCAGTTATACCCGTTCTTCCCAAACTTTGCCAATATCGCAAAGCGCACAAGCTGGGTCGCTGAGAATAAATCCAGCTAATACCGTTGACGGAATATTATAGCGTAGCTATTGAAATGTAGTTACATAGGGTTGGATCGTTGCGCTGGACATGGGACGAAAACAAGAACCGCATCAACACGCAAAAGCACGACCTGAGCTTTGAGACGGCGCAGCTCGTGTTTGACGACCCGCTCATGGCACATCGGCCCGACCCGCATGCGGACGAAGAGCGTTGGCACACGATTGGCATGATCGGTGGGGTGGTCGTGATTGTGGCCCACACCTGGCCCACACCAGAACCCGGAACCGGTGTTGGCGTGGGACGCATCATTAGCGCCCGGAAAGCAACGGCACACGAAAGGAGAGCCTATGAAGAAGGGCGCTTCTAGGAAACTCACCAAGGCGCAGAAGGCGGAACTTCAAGCACTTGCGGCTCTTCCCGACGAGCAGATTGATACGAGCGATATCCCCGAGATTCGGGATTGGTCCGGCGCGCAGCGCAATCTCCTGTATCGACCGGTGAAGCAGCAGATCACCCTACGGCTGGATGCCGACGTGGTGGCGTGGTTCAAGGCAAACGCCCCCGGCGGCAGGGGCTATCAGACCGAGATCAACCGCGTGCTGCGCAAGCACGCCGCATCTGAGTCCCGTAGGGCGGGTTAGCCGCAGGCGCAACCCGACATCTCATGCTTACCCTTGTCGGATTACGCTTTGCTAATCCGACCTACTCACCCCCCAAAACCCCCTCCTTGGGCCGTGTGCTGCTAATTCGGGGGCATCCGAGGGGGAAGAAGTAAACTGAACTACTACCCAATTCTTTCGAGCCGGACGCGGCAGTCACGCCTCTTCCGCTTCAGCGTAGCCGAGGCTGCGGATGTCCTGCCCGTGTCCCTGCCGGGTGATGGTGTATTTGCTGACCAGATAGATGGAAATCCAGGGTAAGCTCAGGCTGAGGGCGACATGAAAAATGGCGAGGTTGCGGATCGGCTCCTGCATGGCCTCCACGCTCGGATTGGGGACCGAGAAGCCGAAGGCCGACAGCAGCAGGCCCACGATGAGCACCCCGCCGGCGCTGACCATCTTCTGGGCCAGGGCCGGTCCCGTGGTCAACAGACCCTCGCTGCGACGTCCGGTCTGACGCTGGCTTTCCTCCACGATATCCGCGGTCATGGAGCCGACCAGAATAAAACCCGTCACCACCAGTGACACCACGAATGTGCTGTGCAGCAAGAGCAACCACCACAACACGTCGGTTCCATTGGCCGGAAACAACGCGACGGACACCAGCGGGTCGAGCAGCCGCAGCACGACCGGCAGCGGTCCCAGCGTGGCCGACAGCAGAAACAGGCCGATCGCGGTGCGCTTCTTGTCCCGCCCGCGCGTCAGCGGATAGGCCAGCAGCCCGCAACTGATGGCGATGAACATATGAACGATCGGAAAGACCTGGACGTGCTCCGGTGTCCACTGCCAGAAATACAGATCATAGTAGCGGTCCGTATTGCTGTGCAGGCCGACGTACAGAGCAAAGACCAGCCCCGCGGCAAACAGCATCAACCACGAACGGTTCGACAGCGTCTCGACGATCTCCCGGCTCAGCCGGCGCAGGCTGAACCCCACGGCAGACTCATCCTCGGGAACGTGCAGGGCGGGGATGTGGCGGTGCAGGCCGAGCGTTGAGATCATGCCGGTCGCGAAAATGATCACCCCCCCAATCCAGGCCATGTTGCGATAGCCGTCCGGATTCAGATAGGCCCGCGAGCCCTGATACTCGGCGGTCTCCGGCAATAAAAAGGCCAGGGTCAGCCAGGCGAACCCGGCGCCCCCAAACCAGCCGTAGGAGGTACTCCAGCCGACCAGTTGCGTCCGCTGGTCGTAGTCCTTGGTGAGTTCCGGACCGAGGGCGGCCCGCGGGATTTCGTATAAGGTCATCGACACCCGCACGGCCACGGCCAGACACAGCAGCCGCACGAACAGGCCGTTCTGGCTCACATCCGCCGGCGGCTGGAGCAGCGCGTAGAACGAGACGGCAAACGGCAGGATGCCGGCATACATGAAGGGGTGGCGGCGGCCCCAGCGCGTGCGCACCCGGTCCGACCAGACGCCGACCAGCGGGTCGGTGATCGCATCGACCACCAGCGCCAAGGCCAAGGCCAGTCCGGCCAGGGCCGGGTCCAGCCCCAGCACCTGATTATAGTAGACCAGCACCCAGCCGCCGAAGACGTGGTTCTTCACGCCGCTGGCGATGGCGCCGAACCCGAACGCGTTCAGAGTGCCACGGCTGGCGCGGTGGGTGTACACGACCGGCTACGTGAGTTCCACGCCCTCCAGACGGCCGGTGGACCGCCAGTCGTCGAGGATACGGAAAAACTTGATGGGTCCGGCCCCATAGGTGCCGGCGAAAAACCCGTTGTCGGTATCGAGCTTGCCCTCGTTGTTGTAATAGCCCGGTGTGCACTCGGCATAAAACCGTTCGGCGATGCGCGACTTGTCCTTCATCTCGGCCAGCCACATGTCTTCGGCTTCGAGCGTGGCCTCAATCCGGGCTGCGCCCCGCTGGCGGGCCTGGTCGAGGATATAGGTGACGTGC
>WTHD01000109.1 GCA_011523265.1 Candidatus Binatota bacterium | reverse complement strand
CGACTTCGGCGCCGGCATTCTGCTGTCCGCCCGCATCCAGGGCTCGGATACTGTTGGTGGCCAGCGCGTGATAGGACAGCCGGCCGACTTTCCCACTGATGTGCAGGCCAATCGCCCGGTGCAAATTAAAGGCATAATCCGCTTCGGATAAGTCCGGGAACAGCAGGTGGCCAGGGTGTGCGTAGAACTGACGACTGTAGGGCAGGAGAAAGCGACCGGCTTGTGCCCTCAGGTATGGGGAGTGGCTATACTGCATCCACCAGTCGAGCAGGGTCGATCGGTTACTGTTGCCGAGCGTGGTTGTTTCGTACTGAAAGAAATATTTGACTTTGGGATCAAAGACATTCCCGGAAAACGCCAAGTGTGCCAGGGCTACGTCGAAATTATTGCGGCTTCGCCCGGCGTCCGGGGCCGTCAGCGTATAGCGGGCTTGCAGGAAGCCGTTGAGGGTGAGCGAGTAGCGCCCATCCTTGCTGCGGATGAAAAACCCCTTGTCATACACATCTTCCGCGGCCAAGCCTTGCTTCCGCGCTCCAGCCGCATAACCAAAATCGACGCCTCGCTCGGTCCGCTCCTGCTCTTTGGCTTCCAGCTCTCGCATACGGCGTTCCAGGGCCTGCATGACCTTGTGCTGCTCGGCGAGTTGCTGGCGTAACTCGCTGAGTTCATCGGCCAGCACCGGGGTCGCCAGGGTGCTGATAACAAGACTGGTAATAAGACGGACCTGGACGACAAAACCTCCTCTTCCTCTCATATCCGTACTCCCTCCTTCCTTTCGGCGGTGAGGCGACCCTGGGAGCTCGATGCGAAACTGTAGCGGGGATAAAAACGCGGGTGGGCGGGCCACTCCCACGGGCTCCCAGCCGCGGAAAATACATAATGACGTCATCTATGACACACTGCGGGAGCGATAGCCACGAAATTTTCAGCGCCGGAACCGGCCTGACCGAAAAGGCCCGCAGGGGAGGGAAACCTGCGAGCCTTTTTATCTCGTCAGAAGAGAAAATAGCGTTGGGCGAGAGGGAGGACCTGAGCCGGTTCGCAGGTAAGGATTTCACCGTCGGCTTTCACGACGTAGGTCTCCGGGTTGACCTCTATCTCCGGTAGCGCCTGGTTGTGGATCAGGTCTTTTTTCCCGACGCTCCGGCAGCCCTGGACCGGGACGAGCGGCTTCTGGAGCCGTAAGCGCTGACCCAGGCCGTTTTCGTGGGCGGCGCGTGAAACAAAGCTCATGGACAGCGAGGCCGGGGCTCGACCCAGGTGGCCAAACATCGGCCGTCCGAACACCGGTTGGGGGGTTGGAATTGAGGCGTTGGGATCGCCCATCGCCGCCCAGGCAATGAAGCCACCCTTGAGGATCAGTTCCGGCTTCACGCCAAAAAATTTCGGCTCCCATACCACCAGGTCGGCCAGCTTGCCCACCTCAATCGAGCCCACCTGGTGGGCGATGCCGTGGGTCAGGGCCGGGTTGATGGTGTACTTGGCAATATAGCGTTTGACCCGAAAATTATCGTTCTCCCCCGTCTCTTCCGACAGGCGGCCGCGTTGGACTCTCATCTTATGGGCGGTCTGCCAGGTGCGGAGAATCACTTCCCCGACGCGGCCCATGGCCTGCGAGTCCGACGCCATCATGCTGAAGGCGCCAATGTCGTGGAGTACGTCCTCGGCCGCAATCGTTTCCGGTCGAATACGCGATTCGGCAAATGCCACATCTTCGGGAACACCGGGGTCCAAATGATGACAGACCATTAACATGTCGAGGTGTTCGTCTATGGTATTGACGGTGAAAGGGCGGGTGGGATTTGTGGATGATGGCAGGACGTTCGGGAACCCGCACACCTTGATAATATCCGGTGCGTGCCCCCCGCCTGCTCCCTCGGTATGGTAGGTGTGGATAGCACGGCCCTTAAACGCTGCAATCGTATCCTCGACATAGCCGGTCTCGTTTAAGGTATCGGTGTGGATGGCGACCTGGACGTCATAGTCGTCGGCCACGGAGAGCGCGCAGTCAATCGCGGCGGGCGTCGAGCCCCAGTCTTCGTGGAGTTTGAGCCCCATGGCCCCGGCTTCGAGCTGCTCACGTAGGGCCTCGGGACGGGAGGCATTACCCTTGCCCAGAAAACCCAGATTCATGGGGAAGTCCTCAACCGATTCGAGCATCCGAGCGATATTCCACGGCCCTGGGGTACAGGTGGTCGCGTTGGTCCCGGTGGCCGGGCCAGTTCCCCCGCCGAACATGGTGGTGATGCCGGACGCCAGCGCTTCGGTGATCTGTTGGGGGCAGATAAAATGAATGTGCGCATCAATGCCGCCCGCGGTCAGAATCTTGCCTTCGCCGGCTAGAATCTCCGTCCCAGGGCCAATGACCAGTTCGGGCGAGACGCCCTCCATCAGGAGGGGATTACCGGCTTTGCCGATCCCGCAAATCCGGCCGTCTTTCACCCCGACGTCGGCTTTCACAATGCCCCAGTGATCAACCACGGTCGCATTGGTAATCACCAGATCCGGTGCACCTTGGATCGAGGTCTGGACGGGCGACTGCCCCATGCCGTCGCGAATGACTTTGCCGCCACCGAACTTCACCTCATCCCCTGGCTGAGTGTAATCCTGCTCAACTTCAATTATCAAATCGGTATCGGCCAGCCGGACCCGGTCGCCAACGGTCGGCCCGAACATGGCGGCATACCGGCGATGTTCAATCGTCTGACTCATCCGTCTCTCCTCACCTCAAGAGGGGGCGTGTCTTTCAATAGACTAAAGATGGACACGTTTCCTCTTTCTAGCGTATCGGCTGGTGGACGCTGACCAGCTTGGTCCCGTCCGGGAAGGTAGCCTCGACCTGCACCAGATCAATCATCTCGGCCACTCCGTCCATCACATCGTCCCGACGGAGGATGGTCGCGCCGTACGACATTAGTTCCGACACGGATTGACCGTCCCGAGCTCCTTCCAGTACCGCACTGGTAATCAGGGCCATGGCTTCGGGATAGTTCAGCTTCAAGCCGCGTGCCCGTCGTTCCCGGGCCAGTTGGGCGGCGAGATAGATCATCAGTTTCTCTTGTTCGTGCGGAGTAAAATGCATATGGCGAACCCCTAGACTGATAAATGCTGCCGGACAATATCATCCGTCAAGGCGGTGATGGGTCCGTCGGCAATCACGCTGCCCTTTTCCATCACGGCAAAGGCATCCGCCACCCGGCGGGCAAAGGGGAGTTTCTGCTCAACTAACAGAATGGTCAGGTTTTCTTCCTGGTTGAGCCGCAGCAGGATATCGCCGATCTCCTGGACGATATTCGGCTGAATGCCCTCGGTTGGCTCATCCAGAATCAGCAGCTTCGGGTTCAGGGCCAGGGCACGGCCTATGGCCAACTGCTGCTGCTGTCCGCCGGACAGATCCCCGCCCCGCCGTCCGAGCATTTGCCCGAGCACGGGGAAATAGTGGAACACCGACTCGGGGATCGTCCCGACCGCATCACGCCGCGCCGGCAGGCCGATGCGCAGGTTTTCCTCAACGGTCAGTTGTGGAAAGATCTCGCGGCCCTGGGGAACGTAGCCGATGCCGAGGCGCGCCCGGAGCGCAGCCGGACGACGCGTCAGCTCGGTGTCCTCAAACTGGAGACTGCCGGAGGCAATGGGCAAGATGCCCATGATGGTCTTGAGCAGCGTGGTCTTGCCGACCCCGTTCCGGCCCATCAGGCAGGTGCAGGACCCGGCCTGGATGTGGAGGTCAACATCCCATAAGATGTGACTCTCGCCGTAATATTGATTCAGGTCCTGAATGCGGATCATCGTCGTCCTCGGCGGGCTAGGCTCCCAAATAGACCTCAACCACCCGGGGGTCGCTCTGCACCTCTTCCATACTGCCCTCGGCCAGGACGCTGCCCTCGTGCAAGACCGTCACTGTCCGGGCCAGACTGCGGACAAACTCCATGTCGTGTTCGACAACCACGACGGTATGTTTGCCAGCCAGCGACACCAGCAATTCGGCCGTGCGTTCGGTCTCCTGGTGGGTCATACCGGCCACGGGCTCGTCCACCAACAATAACTGCGGATCTTGAATCAGCAGCATGCCGAGTTCCAACCACTGCTTTTGTCCGTGTGAGAGCAGTCCGGCGCGGGTGTACAGCTGATCGAGGAGGCCGATCGTGTCCGCAGTTGAAGCGATGCGCTCGTGTTGCGTACGGCTCAGCCGGGCGAGCAGGCTATGCCACACCTTTTTATTCGCCTGCATTGCCAGCTCGAGGTTTTCGAAGACGGTATGGCCGTGGAAGACGGTCGGGCGTTGAAACTTCCGGCCGATTCCGGCCAGGGCGATTTCGTATTCCGAGAGTAGCGTCAGGTCCAGATTATTGCCAAAAAACACCGTGCCGGTATTCGGCCGGGTCTTGCCAGTGATGACGTCCAGCAGAGTTGTTTTGCCGGCTCCGTTGGGGCCAATCAGACAGCGGAGCTCGCCGGCGTTGAGATACAGCGTCAGCCCATTCAGGGCTTTCAGGCCATCGAAGCTCACCGTCACATCTTCAGCGTAGAGAATGACACCGTGGCTGGTATCCAGTCCGGGCTGAGCCACATGGGCCATTGACGGGCTGCCGCCCTGATCGATTGTTTCCTCCGGCATATCCCGATTCATCTGACCGGCACCTATCCCGTCGTCTCACCGGTCTGCGGCTCAGCCTGCCGACGTAACAGACCGGCCACACCACGGGGGAGAAAGAGGGTGACGACAATAAACATCGCGCCGAGAATATACAACCATAGATAGGGAAACGCCGCCGTACACCAGCTTTTGACGCCATTGACCAGAAAGGCACCGAGCAGAGCACCGGACAGGGTACCACGACCACCGACCGCGACCCAGATAGCCATCTCAATGGAATTGGCGGGCTGCATCTCGCTGGGGTTAATAATACCGACCTGAGGGACGTACAGCGCGCCCGCCAAACCGCACAGCACCGCGGACAGGGTCCACAGGAAGAGTTTATAACCATGCGGGTTATAGCCGCAGAACATCAAACGGCTCTCCGCATCGCGAACGGCCATGAGTACCCGCCCCAGCTTCGACGTGACCAGATAGCGGCAGGCCAGATAGGCGAGCACGAGGACCACTACAGAGGTCACGTAGAGCCCCAGCTTGGTCGTCGGCTCTTGCAGCGAAAACCCGAGCAGACGCTTAAAATCGGTCAGGCCGTTGTTCCCGCCGAATCCCGTGTCGTTGCGGAAGAACAGCAACATCAGCGCGTAGGTCATAGCCTGGGTAATGATGGAGAAATAGACCCCTCGAATCCGCGAGCGAAAGGCAAAAAACCCAAAGATATAGGCCAGTATTCCAGGGACGAAGAGAGCCATCCCCAGGGCAAACCCAAAGTTGCTGAACCCATACCAGTACCATGGCAGTTCCTTCCAATCGAGAAAGACCATGAAGTCGGGCAGTTCGCTCCGATAGACTCCCTCCGTCCCGATGGCCCGCATCAGGTACATTCCCATGGCATAGCCGCCCAGCGCAAAGAACACGCCGTGTCCCAGGCTGAGAATGCCAGCATATCCCCAGATCAGATCCACGGCCAGGGCAACCAGGGCATAGCACATGAACTTGCCGAGCAGCGGGATGAGATAGTCCGGGAAGTGGAACGCCGAGTCAGCGGGCAGAAGATTCAGGCCGGGAATGACAATCACCCCAAGGAAGAAGAGCAGCCCGATCAGGCCCCACTCGCCTCGGGTATGAAGCCGCAGAAGAGACGTCAACACGGATCCGGACTGCTCAGGCTGCTCCGCCGGCCGCGCCGACGGGTCGGCCACCAGCGGCTCTGGGGAGGTCTCAGACAATGAAGAACTCACCACCGACTTAGCTTTCCGCCAGACGCCCCTTGAGCGCAAATAAGCCTTGGGGCCGCTGCTGGATGAATAAGACAATAAGAATGAGCACGCCAATTTTTCCCAATACCGCGCCGGCGACCGGTTCGAGCAGCTTATTGACCAAGCCCAGACTCAGCGCGCCTACCACTGTGCCCGCGATATTCCCGACCCCACCCAGCACCACGACCATGAACGAATCAACGATATAGAGGCGGCCGAGTTCCGGCCCGACATTGCCAATCTGAGACAGCGCCACCCCACCCAGACCGGCAATACCCGAACCCAGGCCAAAGGTCCACATATCGACGCGGTTGGCCGATATGCCCATACAGGAGGCCATGGGTCTGTTCTGGGTAACGGCTCGGACCTGTAAGCCGAGGCGGGTCCGCTGGAGAATGAGCCAGACCAGGCCGACCACCAGCGCGACAAACAG
>WTHD01000031.1 GCA_011523265.1 Candidatus Binatota bacterium | reverse complement strand
GATATGGTGTGACAATGTCGTGGTTGTGTCACATATTTGCCGTTCGCTTGATTATTGTTTTCCTTTCAAGCTTTGGACTCATAGTCTCTGCCAATCTGACTCCTGCGCTCGCAGCCGACCTTGAACACTACGTCCATAGGCTGGTCAATGAGCATCGGGTTTCACAGGGGCTGAAGCCTTTATCCTTCCATGCAGAAATTTCTGCTATTGCCCGCCGCCATAGTCAAGATATGGCGACCGGGCGGGTAGGGTTTAGTCACGGAGGATTTGAAAGTCGCAGGAAAAAGATATCCAAATTCATTGCTCAACCCGAGGTTGGCGAGAATGTCGCAGTAAACAACGGAGATTTTTTGTATGCGGGGGAGAGGGCTGTTTCTGGTTGGTTACAAAGTCCCGGCCATCGGCGCAATATTGAAGGTTCCTATGACCTCACTGGGGTTGGAATTGCCCAAGGACCAGCCGGTGAGTACTATTTTACTCAACTTTTTGTGAGGACGCCGCTCCACCGTCCGGGAACCCCTAGAGGTGACACACCGTATCCTATGCCCGCATCGCGCGATACAAAGAGTGGGCCACGAGTCGCCGAAACCCGACCATCGGAGAGCTATAAGCGTCCGCTAAGAAAACCGCGCCGCGAAAAGGACCCCCGCAAGCGTCCAGGACGAAAAAGAACGGCTGATGGATGGGTCCAGACGCTGGATTAAACCTTGTCAGCGAATCGGACGTTTGCTCGGTCCGCTGACTCTTGCGTGACGCTCAATAGTCTCGCAGCCGTGCCCAGCGCTCCCGATGCCAGGCGGCATCGCCAAAGGTCATCTCCGTGGCGCGGGCGCGTTTCATATACAGGCCGGCATCGTGCTCGTCGGTCATACCGATACCGCCGTGCATTTGGACCCCTTCGTTGGTCGCCAGGATAAAGGCATCGGAGCAACGGGCCTTGGCCAGGGAGACCAGCAGGGCCAGGTCACTCTCGCCGGCATCAGCGGCGTTTGCCGCGGCCATCACGGCCGAGCGGCACAGTTCAATCTCCATGAAAACTTTGGCCGCCCGATGTTTGAGGGCCTGAAAGGAGCCGATGACCACTCCGAATTGTTCGCGTGTCTTGAGGTAGGCGAGCGTATCATCGAAAATCTGGCTCATCCCGCCCAGCATCTCGGCACACAGACCAACCGTGGCGAGATCAACAATATGCGAGAGTGTCTGAAAGCCGTGGCCGACTGTCCCGATAACGGACTCGGCGCCAATCTTCACTCCATCGAGATTGACCAGCGCCGTAGCACGATTATCAACCCGGGTCTGAGGGACGATCGCCACGCCGGGCGTGTCCGGCGCAAGCAGAAAAAGGGTGACGCCATCCTGGTCGCTATCCTCGCCGGCGGTGCGGGCCGAGACAATCAGCGCGTCCGCGCTCTGTCCGTCCAGGACCTGAATCTTTTCGCCCGACAACCTCCAGGCGTCCCCCTCGGCTGCGGCCCGTGTGGAGACCCGATTCAGGTCATAGCGGCTGCGCGCCTCCTGATAGGCAAGCGCAAGAATCTTTTCGCCCGTCGCGATGCCAGGCAACCAAGTCTGTTTTTGTTCAGGGCTACCAGTGTGCGCAAGCAATTGACCGCCGAGTAAGACGGTTGAGAGAAAGGGCTCCGGGGCAAGATTGCGGCCCACGGCTTCCAGCACAACCGCAAGATCGGCCAGACCCATGCCAGCACCGCCATATTCCTCGGGAATCAGAATGCCCGCCCACCCGAGCTGGGCCATCTCCTGCCACATATCCCGCGAGAAGCCCACGCTGTCTTGGGCGTCGAGTAGCGCGCGCAGCCGGCTGATCGGAGAGTTGGCTCGGACGAAATCTCGCGCGGTCTGCGCCAAAAGTTCCTGATCTTCAGTCAGCACAAGTGCCACAATACCTCTCCTCTATCTCCTCCTCGGAGGGAAAGAGGAAACATGTCTTCGACAGAATAGGCCGATGTTGACATGTTTCCTCTTTGTAGCCCGCAGGGCCGGGGTAGGTCTCTCCCACATCCTTTCCCCTAATCAGGCAATCCCAGCACCCGCTTGGCAATGATATTGAGCTGGATCTCGCTCGTCCCGCCTTCAATCGTATTGCCTCGGGAACGCAGCCAGTCGCGGGTGAGGGTGAGCTCAACGTCTTCAAATCCGGGTCCGTCCCAGCCCAGGGCGTGCGGGCCGGCAATCGACACCAACAACTCAAGACGACGCTGGTTCAGCTCGGTGCCGTAGATCTTGAACATCGAGCTTTCCGGACCGGGGGGCCGGCCGGCTTTGGCCGCATCGCGAGCGCGTTCCGTGGTGAGTCGAAAGGCGCGATTGTCCATTTCGTACTGCGCCATACGATCCCTGATTGCCGGGTCAGCTACACGGCCGCCGTCCAGTCCGAGATGTTCCCTGGCCCAGTCCCGCATGCTTCGGCCTTTCCCTGCTGTCGTACCGAAGGCCGAGGCAATCATATTACGCTCATGATTCAGCAGGGACTTGGCTACCGTCCAGCCTTTGTTCACTTCGAAGATGACATTCTTGGCCGGGGCGTGTACATCGGTCAGAAAGGTCTCGCAGAACGGTGAGGCCCCACTAATGAGCTTAATGGGTCGGGTTTCCACGCCCGGCGATTCCATGTCTACCAGTATGAAGGTGATGCCTTCCTGTTTTTTGGCCTCCGGATCGGTTCGGACGAGCATGAACATCCAGTCGGCCAGATTGGCAAACGACGTCCATACTTTCTGGCCGTTAATAACATAATGGTCACCCTCCAGGATTGCCCGGGTTTTGAGTGAGGCCAGGTCGCTGCCCGACCCCGGTTCGGAATAGCCCTGACACCAGCGAATCTCGCCCTTGATGATCCCCGGCAGATGCTCGTGCTTTTGTTCTTCGGTGCCGTATTGCAAGAGGGTTGGACCAATCATGGTCAGGCCAAAACCGATCAACGGGGCCGGTAGTTGCAGGGTATTCATCTCCTGCTGCAACATCTTGGCTTCGTCCTTGGAGAGCCCGCCACCGCCGTACTGGGCTGGCCACTCGGGTGCGGTCCAGCCGCGCTCGGCCATGATATCCAGCCAGACTTTCATATCGGGATTCGAGTATCTGGCCTTGCGTCCGCCCCAATTCCCGTCAAGCATGGTGTTCCCCACGCCGCGAATCGAAGCCGGGGCGTTAGCGTCCAGCCACTGATGTGTCTCAGCACGAAACGTTTCGAGATCGGCCATGTTAACTCCTCTCAACAGATAAGGGCGACCCAACGGTCGCCCTTATTCGAGCCGGATTTCGCGCTTATCCCCTCCTCGGAGGGGTGGCCCGATAGGGCCGGGGTGGGTTTCCCCGTAAGCACAGAATCGTTCGTGGTGCTTAGGCCGCAGCCACAGCGGGAGCCGGCATGTTCAGCGGTTCCGGGTCCTGGAGCGGTTCCGTATCCCACTTCTTGAGTTCCGGTATCACATGCTTGGCAAAGCACTTCATGCTGCCCTCGGCCTCGTCGTAGGGCATCCCGGCGTAGCTGAAGTTGCACATAATGGCTTTCATGTCGATCGTGTCACGGATGAATTCGAGCTTTCGCAGCACCTGGTCAGGCGTCCCCCACGGCATGAGCTTGACAAAGTCTCTGGCCGCTCCGTCCATACCGTGCTGCTCAATATAGTGCCCAACGTTGCTGTAGAACTCATAGCCCTTGTTCTGACCAAAGTGTTTGGCCGTCATCTCATAGTGTTTCATGGCCGTGTGATAATAGGCCCCGATCCACTTGGTGGCATGCTCTTCGGCCCGCTTGGCGTCTTCATCCACATAGAAGAAACCGCCGCAGAACGGCTGGGGCGGCTTGGTGCCGGGATTCTCTTCCTGCCAGACCTTGTGGTAGACCTCGAAATCCCCTTTGACGACATCCCACGGTTTTTGCGGAATGACCAGCAGGCCGATGCCGAGCCGGGCCATAATCGGCATGGACTCCGGCGAGACTGCCGCGGCATAGGTGCGGCCCTTAAACGAGTAGGCCGGGTAGGGGCGGATATCGCGACGGGGCTGCTGGATCGTCGGACCGCCTTCGACATAGCCTTTCTCCAGTCCATTGATGATAAGTTCGGCGTATTCAACAAAGCGTTCGCGACCTTCGTTCTGGTCGATCCGAAACCCGTCATACTCAACCCGAGCCAGACCCCGACCGAAGCCCAGGATCATCCGCCCGCCCGACACATGGTCAAGCAGGGAGATTTGCTCGGCAACCCGAACCGGATCGTGCCAGGGAAGCACGATAACCATGGTGCCCAGCTTGGCCGTCTTGGTTCTGCCCGCCATATAGGACAGAAATTGAACCGCGTCAGGACACATAGTGTAATCCGTAAAGTGGTGCTCGATAGACCAAATCGAGTCAAACCCCAAGGGTTCGGCCATCTCCGCGATCCGAAGCTCCTCGCGATAGACTTCGGCATCGGAGCGAGCGTTTCCAGGGTTCTGGAATACCGGGGCGTAACCAATATGCATAAGGCCTCCTTTATGATCTTTGCTCTGAAACGATGAAGTCCACATTATATACAAGCCGGTTCAGTGCGCATAGTCCCTCGTGGCAGTCTCGTCGGGCTCAATGAGAGAAAATCGAGGCAAACCCACTCCCAAATTTCTGTTTGACATTTTTTACAATTTCATATTATTTATGGAACAGAAATGTCCGGTAGATTGCCGTACATAGAAGTGAGTAAGGAGAGAAGATCATGCTGCGCTTCCAGGACAGTACGGCTGCCATTGACGAGCCGAAGACGGCCCGGATGGAACAACGCACCAAACCCAGCGTCAAAGCACAAATTCAGCAGGCTGCGGCTCTGCTCGGCATCGACGAAACCACGTTTGTAACCAGCGCAGCACTGGAGCAGGCTAAGGGCACAATTGCCGATCATGAACGGACGATCCTCTCTGCCGAGGATCGTGAGGTGATCCTTGCCGCCCTTGATACGCCTGCGGAGCCGACTGATGCCTTGCGACAGACCCTGGCTCTGTACAAAACAGGCTCGGCATGACGGCTCAAGCCGTTCTCAATCTGCACAGGATCCTCATTGAGCCGCTCGATCCTCAAAAACACGATCGGGCGGCTTTTTCTTGCGGGACGGTCCGGCTCGACAACTTTCTCAAACGGACCGCCAGGAAACACCAGGCTGGAGATTTCACGCGGGTTTGGGTTGCCACGGAGAGCGGGCAGACCGGCATTCTCGGCTATTATGCGCTGAATGCGCATGCGCTCCAAGGTAACGATCTCCCGGTTCATCTGACGAAGAATGCGCCCCGACTTGGCGGTATCCCGGCCGTCTATCTCTCGATGATCGCGGTCGACCGCCGCTATCAGGGCCAAGGGGTCGGACGTATCCTCCTCGCGGATGCCTTGAACCGTGTCGCAGATGCTGCCGATCAGGTCGGGTTGAAGGCAGTCGTACTCGACGTGATTGAGGATGGCGGCGCTGAGATTACGGAAAGCCGCCGTGCGTTCTATGCGGCCATGGGGTTTCAGCCGTTTCCATCGCGTCCGCTGAGAATGTTTATCAGTATCGAGACAGTGCGCAAGGCCAGACCTTGATGGGGGAATCTTAACCTGCCCGCAACGCTTCGAGCACTTTGGCCGGATGGTCGGCGGCCTTGGCGACTCGCTTCCAGTGTTTTTTCACCTTGCCGTTGGGGCCAATCCAGACCGTCGAACGAATGACGCCTACGGTCTTTTTGCCGTACATCATCTTCTCGCCCCAGGCGCCGTATTTTTCCATGACCTTTTTGTCCGGGTCGCACAGGAGGGTGAACGGAAGGTGGTATTGCGTGGCAAACTTCTGGTGTGAGGTGGCGCTGTCCGGTGAAACGCCGAGGACAACCGCGTCCTGTTTTTGGATGTCCTGCCAGAGATCCCGAAAGCCGCAGGCCTCCTTGGTACAACCGGGCGTATTATCCCTGGGATAGAAATAGACAATCACGTTGCGGCCCCGCAGGTCTTTGAGGGCGACCTTGTTTCCGGCTGCATCTTGCAAGGTAAACGCTGGGGCTGCTTTTCCTTCTTCAATCGGCATACTCTCCTCCGTGCATTCGCCGGATTTGACTCGCTCGGCGGTATTTCCTAAGGTATCTCGGCTCTAAAAGAGTGAACGTGTCCAGCGCCTCATGTCTATTGGAGGACACGTTTACTCTTTTTCGTTACAAGACTTTCGTATCCAAGAAGAGTGTGCGACTCAAGGGAAGGAGAGGCAGACATGGATTTTGATTTTTCCCCGAAAGTGCAGGACCTGAGAAAACAGGTCTCCCAGTTTATGGAGGACTACGTC
>WTHD01000082.1 GCA_011523265.1 Candidatus Binatota bacterium | reverse complement strand
CGTCAAGGCGTCACTCGTCGTGCGGCCGTTTACCGCCCAGCCGCCGTATCATCGTGACCGGATGGTCTATCGCTCTTCACCCTATGAGTTCGATTTCTATCACTATCACCGCTGGGTCACGAAACCGGCCGACATGCTCACCACCCTGACCCGACGGACCCTGCAACAGTCGGGTCTCTTTACGACCGTCTATCCCACCCCGGACGCTCGGGCCGATCTGCGTCTCGGAGGCGTGGTCCGGCAGTACGAAGAGGTCGATCAGGCACAATCCTGGCAGGCGGTGCTGAGTATCGAGGTATGGCTGTCCCGCGCCCAGGAGCCGGCCCCTTTTTGGTTCCAATCCTATAGCGCAACTCGGCTGGCGACGAAACGCAATCCCGCGGCTGTGGCGGAAGCGATGAGCCAAAACTTGCAGGATATTCTTGCGCGCCTGACCCACGATCTGGCCAACGTACTATCAACACAGACACAGCCCTCAAGGCCCTGATAGAGCAGACCATTCGAGACGAGAGCAATCTACGCTGCCGGGTCTCTCCAGGAAAACCGTAGGGACAATGCATACATTGCCCCTACACCCGTCCCGTGAAGAGTGGACCTCACTCCCCATTCACCGAAAAGGCGAGCAGGGCGTTGCCCGACATACCGCCCCACAGGCCGTAGCCGGACATCACGTACAGCATACCGTCTACGATGGTCGGGCCCGGACCGTCAAAGGACCCGCCCTTGGTATTGACACCATTGGTGCTCTCATACTCCTGGTCGGCGTTATAGTCCCAGACGACATTGCCGGTGTCAGTGGCATAGCCACGCAGATAGCCGTCAACCGACCCGGAGAATACTACGCCGGGCAGGGCCGACACGGCCGCCGACTGGGCCGGACTGCACTGCGGTCGGTCTCCACAACCGACCGGCGGGACGTGCCATTTGCGCTCGCCGCTCTCGATATCAATGGCAAACATGCCGCCCCCGACACTGCCGTCCAGGGTCGTGGCCCAGCCCGTGTCTGAATTCTCTACCGTCCTGAGGCCGATATCGGACAGCGCCACATAGACCTGTTTGGCATCCGCCGCCGAACCCCACTGAATCCCGCCGGCCAGGCCGCCTTTGCCCACGCGGTGCTGCCAGAGAATCTCACCATCGCGATCCGGGTCTATGGCGTGCATCACCCCGGACTTCTGGCCGGCCAGGATGACCCGCCGGCCATCCGGCAGAATGCGCAGGATAGGCGAGGAGGCAAAGTCGAGGTCGGGGCCACGCGCCTCAGGGCAGTTGGTGTCGTCCTCGGTCTCGCAGGCGACATTCCAGGCGTCACCTGCAGTGAACTGTTTTGACCACAGGACTTGTCCGCTCCGCATATCAAAGGCCATCACCGCATCGCTCGTCAGCGAGGCCGGGTCGGAATAATTGTCGCCCGTGGTCACATAGATGCGGTTGCGCTCCGGGTCGAGCGCCGGCGAGGACCAGACCGAAGCGCCGGACGGCCCCCAGAGCTGTACGCCGATCGCATTCTTGCGAACAGGAGCCGGGGGCTCTGGGATGGTATACGACCTCCAGACCAGCTTGCCGTTAAAGCGGTTTAAGGCCACCATGGAGCCGCGGAAGGTGCAGCACTCATAGCTGGGGTCACCGCCAGCCACCTCTTCGAGTGCGGTGGCCGAAGCATAGATGCGGTTGCCGTGCGTTTTGGGTGTGCCGGTGATACGCGCCAGGGGATGGTCGTCGATTCTGACCCGCCAGAGCTGCCGGCCGGTCTGGGCGTCAAGGGCGTAGAGATTGGCCTCGACATCGCCGATGTAGACGACGTGGCGCGGCGGGTTGGTCGCGGGCAGGTTATCAACCACCGGGGTGGCGCGCACCCCGGCCGCAGTTTTGACCGACCAGTGCAGACAGCCGGTCTTGGCGTCAAGCGCATATACCAGGCCCTTCATCGAGCCGATAAACACCCGGCCACCGACCACCGTCGGCTGGGAGACCCGAAAATCCATCGGTAGCCCAAACACCCATTTGACCTTCAGCTCAGGCACCTGAGCGGCGCTGATCCCGGCGGCCTCGGCGGATTGGAAGCGGGTGTTGAAGACATCCACTCCCCAACCGTTCCACTGCGGAGCACCGTCTTCAACTACGAACTCGCCCGGCGCGTCTTCACAGAACCCGGCGACCGTCTCATCCTTTTCGGTCGGAGGCGGCAGTTGCTTGCCGGTGATCCACTCCGATATGGCACGCCGCTCCTGGTTGGTCCGGGTCATACCCTGGAATTGCATCTTGCCGAGTTCCATGGAATGCAAGACCATCACGGCCGGCAGGCGCTGCATGACACTGCGGTGCGGTGCGCGTTTGACCTGCCCCTCGTGGCAGCGCGCGCAGTGCGCCTGGTAGAGCGCTTCGCCGTCAGCTCCCCCTTCGGTTGGTGTGAGAGCCCAACTCGATGGAACCACCAAGCTCGACAACAGCACACCACACACAAAAGCCCGGATCATGATGCGGATTTTTTGCTGTGGAGACCTATCATGGACAGACATACACCGACCTCCTTTTTCCGATGTCCCCCCCTTTTTGCCCCGGAGAAGCGTTTTGTGTCAAACCCCTCCAACGTGCAGACAAAAAAAGGGTCGCCCCTGTGGGCGACCCTTTCCTCCGTTTCCTCAGACGCAAGAGCCAGCTACTCGCCATTCACCGAGAATGCAATCAAGGCATTTCCTGACATGCCTCCCCAAAAACCATAGCCGGAATTGACGTACATCATGCCACCCGCGATCGTTGGGCCAGGGCCATCAAACGACCCGCCTCTCGTCTTGACCCCGTTTGTGCTCTCATACTCCTGGTCGGCGTTGTAATCCCACACCACCTCCCCGCTGTCGGTCGCGTAGCCACGCAGATGGCCGTCGACAGAACCGGAAAACACCACACCCGGAAGAGCGGAAACCGCAGCGGATTGAGCCGGGCTACACTTGGGCCGGCCCTCGCAACTGACCGGTGGAACATACCATTTACGCTCGCCGCTTTCGATGTCGAGCGCAAACATGCCGCCGCCCACACTGCCGTCCAGCCGCACCGCCCAGCCCGTATCAGAATCCGAAATCGGGACCATACCGATATCGGACAGCGCCACATAGACCTGCTGAGCGTCGGCTGCCGAGCCCCACTGAATCCCGCCGGCTAGGCCACCCTTGCCGACGCGATGTTGCCACAGAATCTCACCGTTGCGATCGGGATCTATGGCGTGCATCACGCCCGACTTTTGCCCGGCGAGAATGACACGCCGGCCATTCGGCAAAATACGCAGGATCGGTGACGACGCAAAGTCAAGATCCGGACCGCGAGCTTCCGGACAGTTGATATCTTCATCCATCTCACAGCCGACATTCCAGGCGTCACCCGCGGTGAACTGTTTTGACCACAGCAGTTTGCCGGTACGCATATCGAAAGCGACAACGGCATCGCTCGTGAGTGAGGCCGGGTCGGAATAATTGTCGCCCGTGGCGGCATAGATCCGGTTACGCTCGGGATCGAGGGCGGGCGAAGACCAGATCGACGCGCCGGACGGCCCCCACAGTTGGGTCCCGATCGCATTCTTGCGTATCGGTGCGGGAGGATCGGGCAGCGTATATCCCGTCCACACTAATTTGCCGTTGAACCGATTGAGCGCCATCAATTTGCCGCGAAAGGTACAGCATTCATACTGCGGGTCGGCACCCGCCACCTCTTCGAGCGCGGTGGTCGAAACGTAGATGCGGTTACCGTGCGTTTTGGGCGTGCCGGTAATGGTGGCGAGGGGATGGTCATCCACGTCCACTTTCCACAATTGCTTCCCCGTGCGGGCGTCGAGCGCATAGACATTCGCCTCCGTGTCACCCACATACACCACATAGCGCGGCGGGTTCGTCCCTGGCAGAGTATCCACCACCAGAGTCGAGCGAACACCACCGGAGGTCTTGACAGACCAATATAAACACCCGGTTTTGGCATCAAGCGCATACACCCGCCCTTTGGTCGAACCGATAAAAACACGACCGCCAGCAACGGTCGGCTGGGAGGCACGGAAATCCATGGGCAAGCCAAACACCCATTTGACCTTCAGCTCAGGAACCTGGTCGGCACTGATACCAGCCTGTTCCGCAGACTGATAACGGGTGTTGAAGACGTCAACCCCCCAGCCATTCCACTGTGGAGCACCGTCTTCAATGGAAAACGTGCCTGGAGTCTCCTCACAAAACCCGGCAACCGTCGCCTCTTCATCCGAGGGTGGAGGGAGCTTCTTACCCGTGATCCATTCGGACATGGCCCGCTTTTCGCCACTGGTCCGAATCCAGCCTTGGACGCGCATCTTCCCGACTTCGAGCGAGTGCAGCACCATTTCGGCGGGCAGGCGTGACATGACGTCACGGTGTGGCGCTCGCTTCACTTGTCCTTCGTGACAGTGGGCGCAGTAACGCCCGTAGAGTTGCTCTCCTTCAATCTCCTGTTCCGACGGCGAGAAAGCCCAACTGGGCGTCGCTATGAAAAGCCCGAGCGCCAGGGTCAGCGCGCTCGACACGCCTCTCGTCATGCTTTTGTTCGGCCACGTTCGATATGTTCCGATCATGAGTGCACTCCCTCCCCTCTCTCCTCATTCTTTTGCCTCTTGGCAGTATTCTGTGTCAAACCCCTGCGTCTCTCACGGAACTCTTCCGGGAGACATTCCCCCTTCCCTGAGACACAGAAAAAGGGCGACCGTTTGGTCACCCTTTTCACACGACAGGAGCGCGCATTATTCCCCGTTCACCGAGAACGCGATCAGGGCGTTGCCCGGCCTCCCGCCCCGATAGCCGTAGCCGGACATCACATACAGCATGCCGTCCGCAATGGTCGGGCCCGGACCGTCAAAAGACCCACCCTTGGTCTTGACGCCGTTGATGCTCGCATACTCCTGGTCGGCGTTGTAGTCCCAGACGACCTGCCCGGTATCGGTGGCATAGCCACGCAGATGGCCGTCGACCGAGCCGGAGAACACCACGCCGGGCAGGGCTGACACGGCCGCCGACTGGGCCGGACTACATTGCAGTCGGTCTCCACAGCCGACCGCGGGGACGTGCCATTGACGCTCGCCGCTTTCGATATCAAGGGCGAACATGCCGCCCCCAACACTGCCGTCCAGGATCCTGGTCCAGCTCCCGTCCGCATTCTCTACCGTCTTACGGACGACATCGGACAGGGCCACATAGACCTGTTTGGCGTCGGCTGCGGAGCCCCATTGAATCCCGCCGAGCAGGCCGCCCTTCCCAACGCGGTGTTGCCACAGGATTTCACCATCGCGGTCCGGGTCGATAGCGTGCATCACCCCGGACTTCTGGCCGGCCAGGATGATGCGCCGTCCGTCGGGTAAAATACGCACAATGGGCGAGGAGGCGAAATCCAGGTCGGGGCCACGCGCCTCAGGGCAGTTGGTGTCGTCCCCCATCTCGCAGGCGACATTCCAGGCGTCACCCGCGGTAAACTGTTTTGACCACAGGGCCCTTCCGCTCCGCATATCAAAGGCCATCACCGCATCACTCGTCAGTGAGACCGGGTCGGAGTAATTGTCGCCCGTGGTTACATAGATGCGGTTGCGCTCCGGGTCGAGGGCGGGCGAGGACCAGATCGTGGCGCCGGACGGCCCCCAGAGCTGCACGCCAATCGCATTCTTGCGAACAGGAGCCGGGGGCTCTGGCACGGTATACGCTTTCCAGATCAGTTTGCCGTTAAAACGGTTAAGGGCCATGATCTTGCCGCGAAACGTACAACACTCGTAGGTCGGGTCGGCGCCGGCGACTTCTTCCAGGGAAGTGGTGACCACGTAGAGCCGGTTGCCGTGGGTTTTGGGTGTGCCGGTAATCCGCGCCATGGGATGGTCGTCCACGTCCACCTTCCAGAGTTCCTTGCCCGTGCGGGCATCCAGCGCATACACATTGGCTGCCGCGTCCCCCACATAGACAACGGAGCGCGGCGGGGTGGTGGCGGGCAGATTGTCAACTACCGGGGTGGCACGCACCCCAGCCGCGGTTTTGACCGACCAATGCAGGCAGCCGGTTTTGGCATCAAGCGAATAAATACGGCCCTGGAGCGAGCCGATAAACACCCGGCCACCGACCACCGTCGGCTGGGAGACCCGAAAATCCATGGGCAAGCCAAACACCCATTTGACCTTGAGATTGGGCACTTGGTCGGCGTTGATCCCGGCAGCCTCGGCGGATTGGAAGCGGGTGTTGAAGTTATCGACCCCCCAGCCGTTCCACTGCGGAGCACCGTCTTCAACTACGAACTCGCCCGGCGCGTCTTCAC
>WTHD01000514.1 GCA_011523265.1 Candidatus Binatota bacterium | reverse complement strand
GTCAGATAGTAGTCGCCCGACTCTTCGTCCACATAGCGCAGGGTAATACGGCGGTAGATGTCCCGCCATTCGTCGTCGTGGCCGAGCGGATAGAGCACCTCGGCTTTTCCTTCGACCAGTACCTTGCGATATAGCCCGGCTTCTTCATCAATCGTAATGGCCACCCGCGCGTCTCTTTGGACGTTGGCCCAGAAGGCCGAGTATTTGCGCGGGGTGACGATGATTTTTCCGTCCTCGTATACAAACCAGACCGGCACCACGCTGGGGCTGCCGTCTTCCTGAAGGGTGGCAAGCCGGGCCAAATGACCCCGCTCCTGGAGAAATGCGTCGCGTTCGGCAACTGATAATTTTGGCATACGACCTCCTTTTTCTGTTCACGTTGATGTCACAAGAGAATGCTTTTTCTCCGCGGTCGTCAACTGCTCCCCTTGCTCGGTATCCTGTCTCCGGGCGTGCGGGGTTGGAGTCTGGGGGCGCGGCGTGTAGACAATAGCCTGTGTATGGAAGCGGTGACTGAAATCCCTGTCCAAGCCGTCCCACCCGAACGCCTGCCGGTCGTTGCCCTGGTCGGGCGACCGAACGTTGGCAAGTCCACGCTGTTCAATCGTCTGAGCCGCAGGCGCAAGGCCGTTGTGGACAATACGCCGGGGGTCACCCGGGATCGCAATTTCGCCCAGGTGAAATGGCGGGGCAGCCCGTTTTTGCTCGTGGATACCGGCGGTATCGATCCGAGCGAAAAAGAGGGGCTCGTCGGACGGGTGCAGGAACAGACGCGCCTGGCCATTGCGGAAGCCGACCTGGTTATTTTTCTGTTTGATGGCAAGGAAGGCGTCAACCCGGCAGATGCCCAGGCGGTTGATCTGCTGCGGCGGAGCGACACGCCTGTTTTTTTTGCGGTCAATAAGATCGATGGCGACAAGCAGGAGCTCACCTCGAACGAGTTCTACGCCCTGGGCCTCGATTCCCTCTTTCCCATTTCGGCCGCCCACGGTCGGGGCGTTTCCGAGTTGATGGATACGGTGATCGAGACCTTTTCGGAACAAGAAGAAACCCCCGCCCCCGCTGTCCTTGACGCAGCAACTCCCGGTGCCAAACCGGACCTCAGGCTGGCTATTATCGGACGGCCCAACGTGGGCAAATCTTCCCTCCTCAACCGCCTGGTAGGAGTCGAGCGCTCCATTGTGGACTCCACTCCGGGGACGACACGCGATGCCGTTGATAGCTGGCTGGTCTGGCAGGACAAGCGCATTCTGCTGGTCGATACCGCCGGCGTGCGGCGCCGCACCCGCATTCATGAGCATATTGAGCAGGCCAGCGCCCTGATCGCCCTGAAAGCCCTGGAGCGGGCGGAGATTGGCCTGCTGGTCTTTGACGCCCAAGAGGGCCTGACCGATCAGGACGCGCGGCTCATTCGCTACGCCTGGGAGCGCGGGCGCGGCATTGTGCTTGTCGTCAATAAATGGGACCTGATTCCGTCAGACAGAAAAAATCAGCCGCAGTTCGTACGGGCGCTACGCGAGGAGTTCCCGGTCACGCAGCCGCTGCCGATTGTTTTTCTGTCCGCCCTGACCGGCTCGCGGGTGAAACATTTGCTGCCCACCGCCACCCGCGTGGCCCAGGCGCATCGCACCGAGATTCCGACTCCGGTCTTGAATCAGGCGTTTACCGAGTGGACTACCCGCCACCCGGCTCCCATCTATCATCGCAAGCCGGTGCGCTTTTATTACGCCACCCAAGTCGAAACCAGGCCGCCCAAAATTGCCGTGTACACCAGCTCGCCGGATGGCGTCCCGGCCCACTACGAGCGCTATTTGGAGAATCAACTCAGAGGCGCGTTTGAGCTCGAAGGTGCGCCGGTCCGGCTCGATTTTCGCGCCCGCCGGCCGCAACGCTACGGAAAGAAGAAAAAGCGGTGAGATGTCGTTATGGCCGACGAAGAAGGCTGGTTGCCGCCTCACCTGGTCGCAGAACCCACCCCGCCGCTACGCGGCATCCCTCCCAAGAGGGGATTTTCTGCTCCCTCTCCCCTAGAGGGAGAGGGCTGGGGTGAGGGGAAAAATTCAATTGAAATACTACCTAGTCAAGAAGGGGTTCCCCAAATACGTCTTCAAAAGACTCGCCTTTTCCACCTTCGGCATAAAATTTTTGACTCTTTTGAATCTGACGCATTAATTCCGGATCACTTAAAACGTCGAGCGTTTCTTTCAGACGTTCGTATTCCGCAAAGTTGACCAGCACGGCTGCGGGTTTTCCCTTCCGCGTGACCACGATTTCTTCTTCTCGCTCCTCAACACCAGTGACAAGCTCAGGAAGACGGGCCTTTACTTCGGAGATAGGGAGGGTTTGAGACATGACGACTTCTCGCTGGCCATTTTTAGCCAATCCGGACCCTACTGTAGGGGACAAAATACTGTCAATCCAGAAGGGCAAAATTCTCTTGCTCTTCTGGCTGCTCGGTACGGTTAGTACACTCCTTCCGGCAACTTGGTGTGATCCCAGCTCGAGGTTTTGACCGGCGTAATCTTAAGGACGGCGCGTTTCTTGGCGCGCTCCTTCAGCACCGCGTCTTCCGTTGGCGTCACCGCTGTTCCCTGGAAGTCCCGCACCTCTTTCATGAGCTCCCAGACTGCTTCCGGCTCGTCGATTACTTCACAGTCGCCCCGGATCAGGACGCCCTTAAGCTCGCTATAGGCCCGGCCGGATTCGACCATGACCGCGACTTTGGGGTTCCTTTTGGCGTTCACGACTTTCTGGGCCTTCTTGAAAGACGACATGTAAATACAGCCGTCCTTGGCCATATACGACATGGCCACCACGTGCGGATAGCCGTCCTTGCCAATGGTACATAAAGACATATTCCGCGCTTCATTCAGGTAGGCGGAGAGTTCTTCTGGCGTCATGGCAATCTGATTCCGTCGGTTCATTATCGTTCTCCTCTCTTCGTTACTGGCTTGGTTACTGGGCAAACCAGCCGCCGTCGATGACCAGTTCGGTTCCGGTGGTATAGGACGCCTCATCGGAACACAGGTAGAGCGAGCCAAAGGCGATTTCTTCCGGGCGGCCCAGCCGACCCATGGGCGTGGCTTCCTTGATCTGGGCATCCTGCTCCGGGGTCAGGCCGGCCAGAATGGGCGTATCAATCTGGCCGGGATGAATGGAGTTCACCCGTATCCCCTGCCGCACATACTCCAAGGCCGCGGCTTTGGTCATGAGCCGCACCGCACCCTTTGAGGCATGGTAGGCGATGGAGCCTGGGCTGCCGATCAGGCCATACAAGGATGAAATGTTCACAATGGCCGCATTCCCGGATTCACGCAGCGCCGGCAGCACGGTTTTCATGCCCAACCAGACACCCGTCTGGTTGATCTCGATCATCCTCTGCCACTTGTCCCGGGTTTCCTCCTCGACCCCGGCCGGCCAGTATACCCCGGCATTATTGATCAACGTGGTCAGCCTGCCGAATCGCCCCACAGCTTCATGAACGGCCTGCTGCCAGTCGTTTTCACTCGTGACATCCAAACGGACAAAGACCGCCTCGCCCCCATTGTCATTGACGCCAGTAGCGACCTCCTGGCCTTTGACTTCCTGGATATCGCCAATAACGACCCGCGCTCCCTCGGCTGCAAACACCCGTGCGTGGGCCGCGCCAATACCACTCGCGCCACCTGAAATAAGTGCGACTTTTCCGTCTAATCGTCCGGCCATGTCTTCCTCCTGGTTCGCTCCGTCTGCGGCCGCTCTGAGAGTCGGCCAGCTCGGTCCGTACCCTACCTGGGGTCGTTTTTTCACGCAAGGAATCCGGCGGCGACCCAGAGCGTCCGAAGCATTGGGAGGAATTGGCAGAGTCGCAGTCAAATGGTAGAGATGAGGCGCACGCAGGAGGGCAGCTATGGATTTTCAGTTGACGGACGAGCAGGAAGAGATTCGCAAACAGGTCCGTGCGCTGTGTTCACGTTTTCCGGATGAGTACTGGCGGGAGCGGGATGAGAGCGGGGAGTTCCCCTGGGATTTTTACCAGGCCATTGCCGATGGAGGCTGGCTGGGTATCACCATCCCCAGAGAATACGGCGGGGCCGGTCTGGGCATTACCGAAGCCGCGCTCGTCATGCAGACGGTGGCGGAGTGTGGCGGCGGCACGCAGGCCTGCTCGGCCGTTCATCTGGGCATCTTCGGGCTGGAGCCGCTCATCAAATACGGCACCCAGGCGGCCAAGGACAAATACCTCGGCCCCATTCTCAGGGGAGACATCCATGTGTCGTTTGCCGTGACCGAGCCGGATGCGGGTACGAATACGACCCAGATCAGCACCTTTGCCACCAGAAGCGGTGACGGGTATCTCATCAATGGTCAGAAGGTCTTTATTACCAAGGCCCAAGAGTCCAAGAAAATGCTGCTGCTGACGCGGACCACTCCGTTTGATCAAGTGGAAAAGAAAACGCTGGGGATGAGTCTCTTCTTTGCCGACATCGACCCTGAGGCCGTGGAAATCCAGGAACTCCACAAGCTCGGCCGTAAGGCGGTCGATACCAATATGCTGTTTATCGACAATCTGTACGTGGCCAAGGAGGATTTAATTGGTGAAGAAGGCCGAGGCTTTTATTACATTCTTGACGGCATTAATCCGGAGCGCATTCTGATTGCGGCCGAGTGTGTCGGCATGGGCAAACGGGCGATCGAGAGAGCCGTCCAGTACGCCAAAGAACGCGAAGTCTTTGGGCGTCCGATTGGCAAAAACCAGGGTATTCAATTCCCGCTGGCCGAATCCTTTGCCAAGCTGGAAACCGCTGAACTTATGGTTCAAAAGGCGGCCTCTCTGTACGACCAGGGCCAGCCCTGCGGCAAAGAAGCCAACATCTCGAAGTATATGGCCGCGGAGGCCGCCTGCGAAGCCGCCGACCGGGCGATTCAAGTCCACGGCGGCTACGGCTATATCAAGGAATACGACGTGGAACGCTACTGGCGCGAGGCGCGGCTCTTTCGTATTGCTCCTATCTCACAGGAAATGGTGCTGAATTACGTGGGCGAACACGTACTTGGGCTGCCGAAGTCGTACTAGGGCGTTGCAGAGCGATAGCCTCCTGAACCGTTGTCATTCCGAGGAGAGACCAGATCCATGAAAATCGGTTATATGCCTGACACCCACGGTGGTCCGTATAATCAGCCCGAGCCCTCCCCCGAGGCAGCCGCGCAGTTCTGCGACCAATTGCTGAACGAGGGCATTGAGGCAGAGCAGGCCGGCTTTGACGGCGTCTTTCTGCCCGAGCGGCACCACCGCACCGAGACCATGTTCCCGCCGCCCTTGGTCATGCTGGCCGGCTATGCCACTCGCACCGAGCGGGTTGATCTTGGCACCTTTGTTCTACAAACGCCATATTACAACCCCATGCATCTGGCTGAAGATGTGGCCATGATTGACCTGATGTCCAAAGGCCGGGTCATATTAGGCGTTGGGCTCGGCTACCACCCCGACTATTTTCGGCTGTTCGACGCGCCGTATAAGCAGCGCTTCTCTCGCTTTGAAGAAAGCCTCGATATCCTGCGTCTGGCCTGGAGTAGCCACACGCCGTTCTCCTACCACGGCAAGCGTTTCCAGTTCGACCATGTCATGTTGACCCCGAAACCCTATCAGGCCGGCGGGCCGCCACTGTGGATTGGAGCCGCGTATCCCGAGGCCATCAAACGAGCCGGCCGGCTGGGTGATGCCTGGGGCATTCTCCCCTTCTGGGACCCCATACCGAATTTGCAGGCTCAGGCCGCCCTGTATCGTGAGAGTGCGGCGAAACACGGTCGCTCTCCTAAAGTGGTGCTCATGCGGGATGGCTGGGTCGCCCCCACCCGTAAAGAGGCCGAAGATACGTTTGGGCCGCTATGGGTGGAAGAGATGCTCTTCTACTGGCGCTGGAAACTCCTCTCCCCAAACGAAGAGTTTACGTCGGAGGCGGATTTCACGGTGAAGAAGCTGAGCAAATACCTGGTCATGGGCTCACCCAGCGAATGCATAGAACAGCTTGAGATGTGGCAAGAGGTGGTCGGAGCCGACTATATTATCATGCGTTTCCGCCTTCCGCTCGGTCCGGCACCAGAGCGCGTTGTCGCCTGTATCCGTCAATTCGGAACGGAAGTCATTCCGCACTTCAAGTGAACGTATGTCATCTGAAGAAAGTCCTCCCCGTCTCATCCTGGCTTCGGCCTCGCCTCGGCGTCGAGAGTTGTTACACCAAACCCCCCTCCGGTTTCGGGTCATCCCCAGCCACACGGAGGAGACCCGTCGCCGAGAGGAAACTCCAGAGGCCTATGTGGCCC
>WTHD01000170.1 GCA_011523265.1 Candidatus Binatota bacterium | reverse complement strand
CTAATCCCCAATCCCTAACCCCTCTCCTACAGCGTAATGCGAATCCGTCCGTTTGCCGCGCGTACCGGATAGGTCCGGACAGCGCCAGCCTCGCCCAGGCACCGACCCGTCTCCAGGTCGATCTTCCACATATGCAGTGGACAGATCACTTTCCCGGAACCGACCAGCCCGTCGGCCAGTGGGCCGGCCTTGTGCGGACACGCATTATCAGTGGCGAACAGACGCCCGTCCCGCTGACGGAACACGGCAATCGTTTTCCCGCCCAAGGTATACGCGCGTCCCTCACCGAGCGGAATAAAGTCAAGCGGGCCGAGGTCGATCTGGTCGGTCGGGTCCATTGAGTCTATTGGGTCTATTGGGTCGGTCGGGTCCATTGGGTCTATTGGGTCGGTTGGGTCCATTGGGTCGGTTGGGGACCAGGTGTTTCGGGGGCGACTGGGTTGCGGTGGTGTTTCTGTGACGGGACTGTAGCTCATTGGACGGTTTCCTCTCGTGGCGTCTCTCTCCAGGTCCCGGACGGGGTCTCAACCGGTAGAGGACCGGCAAACTGGCTGACGTTCCTGGGCTGGACGGCCTCCGTCGACCAGGGGTCTCGATAGGCCGCGACCGCCTTGTCGATCTCTGCGTCCAAGCGCTCGCAGAGCCCTTCCGTATCGTCGATCAGGACCGCGTGCAGATGCTCAATACCAACGCGTTCGGCGAAGCCATAGGTGCGTTCCAGGTATTTGGCATTCTCCCGGTAATACTGGATGAAGCGGCCCATATAGGTGAGGACCTGCTCATGTCCTTCGACCGTACACAGCAGATCACCCTTGCGGACCGTCCCGCCGGCCGCCCCGCCGATATAGATTTCCCACTTGCCGTCCCCGATGGCCACCGCGCCCAGGTCTTTGACGTAGGCCTCGGAGCAGTTGCGCGGACAGCCGGCGGTTGCCAGCTTCATCTTGTGGGGGGATTCAACGCCCTGGTAGCGTCGCTCGATCTTTTGCGCCAGGGCAATCGAGTCGCCCAAGCCGTAGCGACAGAAGTCCGTGCCCACGCAGCTCTTACAGGTCCGAAACGCTTTGGTATAGGCATGGCCGCTGGGAATGCCGAGCGCCTGCCACACCTTGGGCAGATTTTCTTTGGTGATGCCTAACAGGTCGATGCGTTGCCCGCCCGTGATTTTGACCATGCGGGCGTTGTACTGTTCCGCGACCTCGGCAATGCGCTTCAGTTCGGCCGGGGAGGTGACACCGCCATAAATACGGGGAACCACGCTGAAGGTGCCGTCGTGCTGAATATTGGCGTGGACGCGGTCATTGATAAAGCGTGCGTCACGTTCGTCCTCGTATTCGTCCGGCCAGAGGGATTTGAGCAGAGAAGCCAGACCGATCTTGCTGCCCGGGTCTTCTTTACCATCCGCCAGTTCTCGAAAGACCGCGCTGACGCTCTTCAGTTGTTTTTCTCTGATGGCGGCGATGAGTTCCGGTTTCGGTAGCGGGACGCCGGGGACATAATAATGCTCGCTCGGGTCCTCGACGATCTCGCCCGCATACGCCTCCAGAAGCTGGGCGACCAAGGATTTGCAGCTTCCGCAGCCCGCCCCGGCTTTGGTCTTGGCCCCGACCTGCATGACGGACGTGCAGCCCCCTTCAATCGCGGCGCGGATACAACCCTTGGACACGCCATTACAGTTGCAAATCTGGGCCGCGTCCGGCAAATCGGCCGCAGCCAGCAGCGACGCGCCACTCGCCGGACCAAAGAGGAGGTCGGCCCGGCGCTCCGGCAGCGCGGTGTCCAGGCTGAACATCTGCATCAACGTACTGGCGGTGTCGGCTTCGCCGAGGAGAATCGCGCCGTGCAGTCGGTTGTCGCGAATAATCAGTTTTTTATACACCCCGCGCGAGGGCTCCCGGTAGATCACGACTTCATCGTCGGGCTCGGCTTCTTTGGTCTCGCCCATGGAGGCGAGTTCGACGCCCATGACTTTGAGTTTGGTCGCCAGCTTGGAGCCTTCATACCGAGACGTCGGATTCGTCTCGGTGATGATATCGGCCAAGGTCCGGGCCTGCTCCCAGATCGGATCAACCAGCCCATAGATGACGCCGCGGTGTTGGGCACACTCGCCCACGGCAAACACGCCAGGGTCGCTCGTCCGTAGCTGGTCGCCACACACAATCCCGCGCTCAACTACCAGGCCGGAGTCGGTCGCAATCTCGACAATGGGACGAATACCGGCGCTGACCACGACCATGTCGGTCTCAAGCGCAGACCCATCTGTGAACCGCAGCCCGGTGACGTGTTCTTCGCCGAGAATATGCGTGGTGATTTTTCCGAGCAGGACGTTGATGTCCATCTGGCGCAACGCCGTGCTCAGCAGATCGCCGGATTCCGGGTCGAGCTGTGCACTCATGGGCTGCGGCGCGGCTTCGAGTACGGTGACCTCGACCCCGTGGGTCAGCAGGCCACGCGCCGCCTCAAGCCCCAGCAAGCCCCCGCCGATGACCGCGGCACACCGACACCGCTTGGCATACGCGGCAATCTGCTCGCAGTCATCGATGGTCCGAAAGAGAAACGTACCCCGCTTGCCCATTCCATCCATGGGCGGCACAAACGGGCGGGAGCCCGTGGCGATAATGACCTTGTCGTAGGGCTCTTCAATATGCGGCGCGGCTTGCGCCCAGCCGGCGCGCCCATAGGCCGGGGCGTCTGTCCGCATAGGCCGACCGAGAACGACACGCCGCTCACGATCAATCAGGGTCGCTTTGACGCCGGCGTGGAGCTGGATGTTATGCTCTGCGTACCAGGCTAAGGGATTGAGAAAGGCCTCCTCCATACGCTGTGCGCCGTTCAGCACGTTGGACAGCAGGATGCGGTTGTAGTTGCCGTAGGGCTCGGCACCGAACATGGTAATGGCAAAGCGGTCAGGGTCGCGAGCCAGGATTTCCTCAACAACGCGCGCGCCCGCCATGCCGTTGCCAATCACCACAAGCCGCTCTTTTTGCGTACCGGCCATGTATGCGTCCTCCTCGCGGCCGCTGACGAGTGACGGCCTGATGGGATGAAGATGAGCAAGACCGAGGCCAAACCCACAGGAATCAAACAAGACCCGATAAAAAAGGAAAAAAGGCGGGCCGGGACAGGCGTTGGCGGGCTCTGGGAGGGTGAAGGAGGACGAGGCGTCAGGGAACAAAGCGGTGCGTAAGTGTTTGTACAGCAGCAGAATGCTGACTGAACAGCACGCCTTCGGGCACGGACGCCAGACGATTACCCCTACCAAGCCGGAGAAAGGATGGGCTGAAGTTTGGTGTTGTCCTTTTGGCCGCTGCCTGAAAAATGAGCAGAGGATTGAGAGTTAGGGATTAGGGGTTGGGGATTCTGTAAAAAGAAATTTCTGAAAGAGTGGAGGTGGGTTACACCATTTTTCGTCAGCGGCGAGCGGCTTGGCATAGCGTGTGCTCTCTATCTGGGTGGGGCTCCTCCCGACTGAGGGAGAGGAGCGTACACTTTTCGGGGTGCGAGAGCATGGCAGGTTTCGATAATTACGATACCGGTGGATTTTACGATGAAATGTTTCTGCCTGACGGGAGTCCTCGGCCGGAAGCGGCACTCCTGGCGCGGCTGATCAGCTTGCTGCCGGACGGAGAGATGAACCGCCGCCAACAGGCTGCTACCTGCACCCAACGGGCCGGACCGGGCATAGGCCGTCGTTATTCCGGTGCCTGCGGGAAGCCAGCCTCCGGCACCCGCTCCGCGGTTACGGCCACGTCAAGGACCGGGCCGCCACCGCCGACAACGACGCCTTTCAACGGGGTCACATCGCTGTAGTCCCGGCCCCAGGCGACGGTAATATGCTGATCGGTGGGGATGCTGTTATTGGTGGGGTCGAAATCTATCCAGCCCTGCCCAGGACAATACACCGACACCCAGGCGTGAGAAGCTGCGGCACCCGTAAGTTGAGGCTGGCCGTCTGGAACGGCGGTTTCGAGGTAGCCGCTGACGTAGCGCGCCGCAATGCCCTGCGTGCGCAGACAGCCGATAGCCACATGCGCAAAATCCTGACACACCCCCTGGCGGTGGTCGAGCACTTCATTGAGCGGCGTTGAGACCGTGGTGGCCTCGGGTTCGTAGGTAAACTCCTGATAGATGCACTGCACCAGGTCGGCAACGGCCTCCAAAAGCGGTCGGTCGGGCGTAAAAGACGTGGCTGCATACGCGGCCAACTCAGCATTGCTGTGGACCAGGGGAGAGTCGAGCAGGAATTGCCGTGCCTCGATACCGGCGCGACTCGTGTCCTTGGAAACGGAGTGGTAAACCTCCTCCCAGGCGGGAGAAGCCTGGAGCCGCGGTGGGGCGGCTGGGACGATCAGAACCTCACTCCGGGCGGTCACCGATAAGCCGGCATGGGGCTCCTGAATGGCAAAATAGGTGACTCGATTGCCGAAAAAGTCTTCCCGGTCCTGGCACACTGCCGGCAGCGGCTCAATGCGGAGCTGCGCGTGCTCACATTTTTGCCGGGGTGTGGCGCGCGGGAGGAGGTGGGCCTCGTTCTGGCACTGCGGAACCGACGCCGTATAGCGGTATTCAGTAACGTGGGTGACGCGATAACGTATCATCTCAAAGTCGAACGCGTTGCGGTGAGCTGTTGCTGCACTTCAATATGGCTGAAATAGTCACGGCTCAAGGTCTCCGACAGCGAGAGCAGGTGTGTGCTCAGACCGGCAAACAGTTGGCTCAGCGTCTCATACATGTCTTCGTCCCAGGTGGACGTTGAGTAGCGTTCCAGGTCTGTCACCTGTAAGGCTGTGAGCGCCTCCAAAACGATACGCTCTTCGACACTCCGGTGGGGCAGGGGCTTCTTTCGCGGCAGGCCCACCACTTGGTCCCGTATTTGAACGAGTTGGTAGCCGACCGAACGCGGGTTACTCTCGTCGAGCAGCAGCAGGTCCAATACGGCTCCGGCCTGTACGGCTGAGGCGTAGCGCCGCCGATACGTCATCAGGCTGTCGGTCATGGCCAGTACCATCTCCCAGACGACTTTTTCCGTCTCGGACGGCAGCTCGCAGCCCGTCCGCAGGAGGCTGAGCGTATACAGCGCCCGTTCAAGCCGGCGGCCGATTTCCATAAATCGGAATCCATGTCCGCGGGCCATGCTTTCGGTATTCAGACCATTCACCGAGGCGAGCCCAATAATCAGGCGTTCCAGGCTTTCGAGCATCTCGCTCAAAGACCTGACCTGGTCCAACTCATGGTCGAGCCGGTTGATTGCCCGCCAGGCATCGTCAGACAGCCGGCCGCGTGCAGCCTGCCCGGCATGGACCAAGGCGTTCAGATGAAAACGCAGGCTGCCCGGTTGATCGGCGTCCAGAATCGTCGCAAACAACTCCTTCTCGGCAACGGTCAGCCGCCGTCGCTCCCCGTATCCGATAAAGCGCAGATAGGTCGCGGTGCTATGGGTGTGGGCCGAAAGAAAGGCCGACAGGGAGGTATCATACCGAGCGGTCTCGGTGTCGAGTACCCGCTGGAGGACTTCGCGAAAGACGCGCGCCCCTCCGGCGGTACGTTCGACATAACGGCCGAGCCAGAACAGATTATCCGCCACCCGGCTGGGTACTTCTCCCCCGCTGCGCGTAATCGATACGGAGTGCTCGGGTGCCGGGATGAGGCTGAACTGACTCTCGGGCTCTGAGGCGAGAATCCAGGTATCCTTACTCAGGCCACCAGCCTGGCCGGAGACGAGCCAGCCACCCGCGTCCGGTGTCACCCGCGTCAACCCGCCCGGCATGGCCACATAGCCATCGTCCCGGGAGACCAGGAAACTGCGTAACACCATGGGTCGTGGCTCCAGGCGGTCTCCGGTGAACACCGGGGTTGTTGACAACGCCACCTGTTCCTGGCCGACAAAGAAATGGGGGCGGGCTCTGATATTCTGAATAAGGGTGTCGCGCTCTTGGGTGCTCAACTGTGCCCCATGGACGGTCGTCGTCCCGGGGTGGGGGAAGACGGGTTTGATGACCATCTGTTCGATATGGTCCACGACATGGGATCGGGCCTGTTCGTCACCGCACCACCAGGTCGGGACGGAGGCTAAGCGCAGGTCCTGGCCGAGCAATATTTTGGCGATCCGGGGCAGGTAGGCCATCAGCCCGGGGTTTTCGAGCACGCCGCTGCCCAGCGGGTTAGCCACCACGACAGTGTTATTCCGCACTGCCTGGAGGAGCCCAGGGGGGGCTAATAACGATTCCCGATGCAGTTCCAAGGGATCACAAAAAGTGTCGTCCACGCGCCGGACGACCACGCCGACCTGTTGGAGCCCGCCGACCGTTTTCAACCAGAGGCGGCCATCCCGGACCGTTAGGTCATCTCCCTGGGCGAGCGTGTAGTCCAGAT
>WTHD01000207.1 GCA_011523265.1 Candidatus Binatota bacterium | reverse complement strand
CAGCAGGACGAGGAGTGTGCTCAGGCCGGGGCCGACCTGCTCTAGCCTGGCCATAGGTTCCCCTCAAGACATGTTCAGATAAGGAGGGAGAGCATGGAGTCTGCAACCAACAATCCACGCTGGACAACGCAATATCCTGAGCTGGGAACCGGCCCAGCGTCGATTGAGCCCTATATTTCGCCGGAATATTTTGAGTTGGAACGTGAACGGATCTTTCGGCGGGTGTGGCTCAACGTCGGAAGAGTAGAAGAAATTCCGCAGGCCGGAGACTACTTTGTTCAGGACCTTGCCGTGGGCAACACCTCGATTCTTGTGGTTCGCGGACAGGACGGCGTGGTGCGGGCTTTCCATAATGTGTGTAAACATCGAGGGAATAAGATTGTCTGGAATGGGTCGGGTTCGTGTCAGAAATTGACGTGCAAATTCCACGGCTGGACGTATGCCCCAGACGGCCAACTGGTCGGGGTGCCGGAAGAGGAGATGTTCTTTGATTTCGAGAAAGAGGAATATGCGCTGACTCCGGTTACCACAGACATCTGTGGCGGATTTATCTTCATCCATCTGGATCCCAACCCACAGGAAACCTTGCAGCAGTATCTGGGCGAGGTGGCGACGGTATTGAGAGAATTTCCCTTCGCGGAGCTGCCGGCCTGTTACTCCTATAAGGCCGAGCTCAAATGTAACTGGAGAGTGGCGCGAGACTCCCAGCTCGAAGCGTATCACGCCAAGAGCCTGCACGCGCGTACGATTCCGGATTTTTTCACCAATAGAGAAAATCCCGCGGTTCACACCCTCGCCGTCAAACTCTATCACCACCACAGCATGCTCTCGGGCTACGGCAATCAGAACCATACGCAAACTCCCGTAGAAGCCCTCGCCGCCCGATTCGGGGCGATGCTCAGTGCGGAGGCAACCGGCTCCTTTCTTGAGCGACTGCCCCCGCAGGTGCTCAATCCGACCAGAAGTCCGAATTGGTCTTTTGATCTCTATTATATCTTCCCGAATTTCCACTTCTTACTGTTTGGTGGATTCTGTCTCACCCACTATATGTGGCCGATAACGGTCGATCGGTCGCTTTGGGAAGCCCGGTTGTATTTACCCAAGGCAGAAGATAGCGCCCAATGGTTTAGCCAGGAATATACGAGATGCGTAACCCGTGATGTGTGGCTGGAAGACGGCAGCACCCTTGAGAACGTGCAAAGAGGGCTCACTTCCGGGGCAATAACGCACTCTCCCCTGCAAGATCAGGAGGTCATGATCAGACACGCGAATAAGGTGGCGGAAGACTTTATAGGCGGCAGCGGACAATAGGGGGCGCCCATGCCTGACGATTTGTTGCCGAGTCAGTTTACCGACCTTGAGCCTTTCGTCAGCGCGTGGGCTCTGGCGGAAGAAAGGGCGCGCAATAAAAAGCGTCTGTCAAGCACCAGGGAAGAGCTCCAGACCTTTTATGATGCGATCTTTCCCCGCATGGAGGTCATCCTTGAATATCTGAAGCAGTTTCCCCTTGAGGCAATGCCTGAGGAAGCGCGGCGGCTATTTTTTCTGACCTTATCCTTGGCGGAGATTGCGCCAGCAGTAGAATTGTTTGGACAGCCGGAGGTGGTTGACGGTTTTGAGTCCACCCGGTTCGTGCCTGGGCGCGAACCGAGGTTTTGAGACACGGCTCTACCCGAGTGAAGATACCTGATGTTATTTTTCACCTTCGCTTCCCAGAATGACAGGCTCGCAAAATCCGCGCGACGGACCACTCGGCGCTGATCCACAGGCAACAGCTTCTGAGGGAGGCGAAATGGACATGAAAGATCGAGAACGCGTGGCGGCTCTTCTCCGAGACAAGCTCGCGGAACCGCTGAGCGAAGATGCTCTGGAAGAGTTGACGACGCTGTATGTGCAATTGTCCGCGGGCCTGGACGCGCTGAACGCGCTGAACCTCAGCCATATAGAACCGGCGGTGCGTTTTGTCATGTCGGAGGGCGAACGCCATGAAGACTGAAGATCTCGCCTTTACGAGCATTGCCGAGATAGCGCCCCGCATCCAGAAGAAAGAAGTCTCCCCCCTAGAGCTGACCCAGGCTTATCTGGACCGGATTGAGCGGATGAATGACGAATACCTGGCCTATCTTACTATCCTCGGCGATAGAGCGCTGGCCGCGGCGCGCAGCGCGGAACAGGAAATTGTGCGCGGGCAGTACAGAGGTCCGCTCCACGGCATCCCCATCGCGCTCAAGGACCTGTTTGCGGTCAAGGACGTGCGCATGACCTGCGGCTCAAAAATCATGGCCGACCATGTCGCGGAGAGCGACGCTACGGTCGTCACCCGACTCAGGCAAGCCGGTACGATTCTGCTGGGAAAACTCAATATGCACGAGTTCGCCTGGGGTGGGACCTCGCTCAACCCGCACTACGGCACCCCCCGCAACCCCTGGGACCGCACGCGTCTTCCCGGTGGGTCAAGCGGCGGCTCGGCGGTGGCCATGGCGGCCGGCCTGGCCCTGGGGACGCTCGGGACGGATACGGGCGGCTCGGTCCGTATCCCAGCCTCGCTCAGCGGTATCGTCGGTCTCAAGCCGACGTATGGGCGGGTGAGTCGGTTCGGGGTCTATCCGCTCAGCCATTCGTGCGATCATGTCGGCCCTATGGTCAGAACGGTTGCCGATGCTGCCATACTTCTGCACGCCATCGCCGGGCCCGACCCCAATGACCCGACCGCCAGCACGGCAGCGGTGCCGGATTATACGGCGGCCCTGAAGGAGGACATCCGTGGGCTCCGTCTCGGTGTGCCGCAAGAGTATTTTTTTGACGATATTGAGCCGGCAGTCCGGGAGAGCGTGCAGGCCGCCATACAGCACTTGTCTGAATTGGGGGCGACAGTCGAAACCGTCTCCATCCCCAGCATTCAGCATGTGGTTGCCAGCTCGACCGCCATTATTGCCGCGGAGGCGTACGAGATTCATGCCCGGACCATGCAGACCCGCAGCCAGGACTATGGCGCTGACGTACGCACCCGGCTGTTGCTCGGCGCCTGCGTGCAGGCCGCGCAATATCTCAAGGCTCAGCGCCTTCGGTCGCTGTTATGTCAGGAGATGCTCGACCTGCTCGGTCGGGTCGATGCATTGGTAACGCCGACAACCGTCCTGGTGGCCAGCAGGATAGACCAGCCGACCGTCACCATAGACGACAAGGAATTCCCCGTTGCGGCCCATATCGCTCGGGCAACCCGACCGTTTAATATGACGGGCTTGCCCGCCATCTCGGTGCCGTGCGGGTTTACACCCACCGGTCTCCCGGTCGGGCTCCAAATTGTTGGGCGGCCGTTTGAGGAAGCGACGGTCCTGCACCTGGCGTATGCCTACGAGCAGAGCACCGGGTGGCACAAACGGCGTCCGGCCTAACCGCGCGGCTTTCTGAGTTCCAGGCCCGCGGGAAATCCCTCGGTCAATTCCGGGATGGGTTCCTCGTAATAGGGCATGGACACAACGCGCGGGGTATAGCTCCCGTCAGCAATACAGCGCCGCACGTGCAGGGCGATATCCTCCATGGTGGCAAACCACACGCCGCCCCGGTTTTGCATCGCTTCTATCATCTTTGCCACTTCGGCCAGGCGAGCCAGTCGCCCGGTCACGAACGGATGCCAGACCGTGACCCACAGGCCGCCGCACTCATAAGCCGCCTCGAACTCCGCCATGAAGATTTCCATGGCTTTATCCGGCGCGCGCGTCGGCATCAGATAACGAAAGTCCGGGCTATGCGCGTATTGCGGCCAGTCGTCCATGGCCCAGTCGGTCGGCAGTTCGATGACCTCGCCCTCGGGCGCGCGCATGATATAGGGCTGGCTGTCGGCCATGAGGCTTGAATCGTACACAAAGCCGGCCTGGGCCAGCAGCCCGGTGGAGTGGGGCGAGTAGTTGTAATACGGCGCTCGGCCGCCGGCCGGTCGTTTGCCGCTGAGCCGCTCGATCGCCTCAATGCTGCGCTCCAACCAGTAGCGCTCGCCCTCGCGGGTCTGGTCCATGGGGTTCTCGTGCAAATAGCCGTGATAGGCCAGTTCGTGATCGCTGGCGACAATCGTCTCGACCGTGGCCGGATAGCGTTCAACGCACCAGCCCGGCACGAAAAAGGTCCCCTTGATATTATAGTGGTTAAACAGCTTCACGATCCGCGGCACCGCCACCTCGTCGTAGCGTAACCACGACAGGGCGGCCACCCGCTTGTAGGCGTCGGCATGCGACAGGTGCAGGGCACTGTCCGTATCCATGTCGAACGTGATGGATGCGGCGCAGCGCGCGCCGTCGGGCCACGGAACGGGGTTGTCGAGCATATCGAGCATGATGCGCCTCCTCTACGCGGTCATGAACCACGTCGTTCAGCTTTTTGGTTGAGCCCGGCCCGGTTTTGTTCGGCGGGGCTGGGCCCAATCGGGATCATCGGCCGTCACCAGGTCCGGGATTGAGAAATGGAATGTGCACGTCCGATCCCCACGGGTCTTGACCGTATTCCAGCCAATCCGACCACCCGGATGATAGGATTCCACCAGACCCCGGTGGACCTCGACATCGTACATATAGCCCAGCTTCAGCCCCCGCTCGCCTTCTTCCGACCAGACCTCGGCCAGCGGGCAATAGGTACACTCGGCCTGCATGACGCCGGGCGAGATACGGGTATCGCCGCGAAAAACGAAAACCGATTCGGCCGGGTCGCGTTCCTGGAGCACCTCGAACCAGGACTGAAAGTCCAGCGACCGCCCCTGGCTCAGCGCCTGTTCGCGCATGCCTTGGCCGCGCTCGACCCCGAACTGATACAGGGCCTCGCGCAGCGCCCGCTCGCCCGAGGCGTCAAATCGGTCAATCAGCTCGAAGCCGACATACATCTGCATGACGGCAAACACGGCGAAGGTACTGCGGGTGAGCTGGATGGCCCTGGCCGGCTGGGCAAAAACATCCTCGGGTGGCCCGGCCGTGACCTCTTCGGATTCACCTCGGTAGGTCCAGGTGAGCTGCCAGGGCGTGTTCAGGTCCACTGTCACGGCAGAACACTCGACTCCGGCTGACGCATCATAGCCTTCGGCAATCCCCGCCAGGGTATTGCGCCAATAGGGTTCGAGTATCTCGCCCCCTGGATGGGTGCTGAAGTAATCCGCGCCCGGGACGTGGGGAAAGGTCAGGGTCACCCGGGCGGCTGAGCCGCTGACCTCGAACGGACCCGTCTCTGCGGCCATGGCGTGCTCGCCCATATCCCAGTGACGGATCAGCGCCAGGGCGTCACGCCCTTCGGCAAAGGTCTCCGGGCGGTCGCGCATGCGTTGGCCGCGATAATACCCCGCTCGTCGGAAGCCGCGCTCAAGCGCCGCCAGGCCGGCCTCGCCCAGATACTCCCGGACCGAAGACGAGAGGGTCCGCAGAAACATCCAGTGATAATCCAGCATGGTTTTCATTGAGGCGATACGCAGGCTGCGATCGCTGCTATCTTTGCCGGCCATAAGCATCCCTCCTGTTCTGCACGGCTCTTGCCGTCGCCCGAGTGATCGTCCTAAGCTGGCCTGAAGTACTTCTGGTGTTGGCTGGCCGGTATTATCCCGCCAAACGGGAGCGAATGTCAAAAGGAGATTTCAATAATGCCTATCCTGTGTCTCTCACGTTGGACGAGTCTTGCCGTGATACTGGCGGGGCTCGTGTCCATGGTTCCAACCGCCCCGGCCGAGGAGGTGTCGCGATTCGTCCGCCCCGAACAGGCAACGACCTACATCGATCCGGTCACGAAGACAGAAGTGACCATCCTGATTGATCGACACCTCGGGGGGACGACCGAGCTCACGCTCGGCTACTTAGTCGTGCCGCCTGGAGTGGATGTACCCAACCATATTCATCAGTCGACCGAAACTTTTTATATGCTGTCCGGAGAGATGGAACAGACGAGTGAGGGAAAGGTACAGACGCTCACCGCCGGTATGGCCTGTCTGGTCCCAGCCAACACGACAACACGGCATACGGTGAAATCCAAGGACCCGGTGCACGCGTTGGTGATTTGGACGCCCGGCGGAGAAGAGGAACGGATTACGAAGGAGTGGCAAGTAAAAGCTGCGCAATAGGGATATCACCCCGGCACGATATTAGAATCTTACCGGGGCTCTGCATTGAGAATGGATGAGACGTATGGACCAAGCACAAATACAAGAGGCGGCCCAGTTACTCTGGGACGCCTGGCAGGATGGCCGAAAGTTCGAACGATTACCCGCTGCGTGCCGGCCACAGACCGTTGAGGACGGGTATGCGGTTCAGGCCAGGCTGGCCGACAGTTCGGGGCAGTCCGTTTCGGGCTGGAAGATTGCCGCCACCAGTCAGGCCGGCCAGGTGCATATCGGGGTGGACGGGCCGCTGGCGGGGCGGCTGCTGGCGGGGAAGATCGACCGGAGCCCGGCAACGCTCTCGCTCGGCGCGAATGGGATGCGCGTGGTGGAGCTTGAGTTTGCCTTCCGTTTGGCGCGCGACCTGCCACCGCGCGGTCATGAGTACTCGATGGACGAGGTCCTGGCCAGTGTGGCGAGCCTGCATCCGGCCATTGAGGTCCCCGACTCGCGATTCCTGGATTTCAGCACCGCCGGTCCCGCCCAACTCATCGCGGACAGTGCCTGCGCCGGGCTGTTCGTATGGGGAAGCGCGGCCGCAGTTGACTGGCGGACGCTCGACCTTGCCACTCATCCCGTCTGGCTCAGCCTGAACGGGGCCCGGGCTGGCGAGGGAAGCGGTGCCAACGTGCTCGGCGACCCGCGTATTGCTCTCACCTGGCTGGCCAATGAACTCACGGTCCGAGCGGACGGTCTCAAGGCCGGACAGATCGTGACGACGGGAACGTGTATCCAGCCAACTGGTATCGCTCCGGGTGTCCGGGTGCTGGGCGATTTTGGTCCGCTCGGACGCGTCGAGGCGACCTTTGCCGACTGAGACGGGGAGGAACTCTCCTCACGCATCGAGCATGGCAATGGCCTCAATCTCCAAATGATGGTCGGCCCAGGCCACCCGCACGACTTCGACGCAGGTCGTGGAAGGGTAGGGGCTCTGAAAATACTCGCCGCCCAAATCCCGCAGCGCGGCCAGCCCCTCCTCCATATACCCGGCCTTGAAGTAGTAGCGGATCGAGACAATGTCATCCATCGTGCCGCCCACGGTCTCGACAATATTCCGGGTGTTTTGCAGCGCCTGTCGGAGCTGGGCGTGCATATCGGTGGCAACCGTTTTTCCGTCCGGTGTGGTCGGCGTCTGGCCCGAGATAAAGAGCCAGTTACCCTTTTTGACGGCTTGTTCCCAGCCTGATTTTTCGGGCGGGACCGTGGGTAAACCGGGAGAGTGGTAGATATTGAAGTAGTCCTCCGGCTTCCAGACGTTGTCGGGATTGATCGCTTCTTTTTTCATGCGCACCCCTCCTTCTTTTGCTCTGCTTAAGAGCTGTCTGCCCGCGAGGCCATTTTTCTCATAGCCCGTACAGTTTGGCGACGTTGTCTGCCAAAATTTTCCTCTGAGCGCTTTCGGGTAGAGAACCGAGATGCTTCTTGGCTTCCTCCACCGGATGCGTATACCCCTCCGCATGCGGGATATCTGACCCCCAAAAGAATTTATCTGCTCCCAAGATTTCTGTTGTGGCAGCCAGTGTCCGCTCTTCCGGGTCTACGGACACCCAAACCTGGCGCTGAAAATATTCGTTCGCCGTCCGTTTCATCCCAGACAGCCGTCCGAGATATTGATAGCGGTGATCAATCCCGTCCAACCACTCCACCAGCCAGCCACTCTGCGACTCGACGAGCACGACTTTAAGCTGCGGGAATCGCTCCAATACCCCATCGTAGAGCAGACTGTTAAATGCCAAGCGGGTATCCATCCGACTCATATAGGAAAAATACATGACTTCAGAGGTTGCCCCGTCGCGATACCAGTCACTCCCCATATAATCCTTAAAAACCACGATGTGGATTCCTACCGGCAGGTCGAGCTCCTGGAGTTCAGTCCAGAAAGGATCATAGATGGGGTGCCCAAAACTGCGTCCTTGGTGTGGGCGGGAACCGATGAACACGCCTTTCATTCCCAGCTTGGCGACACGCCGCAACTCTTCTACCGCTGAGTCCACATCTCGTAATGAGATGTGAGCAATGGGGACAAAGCGATCGATGTAGGGAGAACACGTCTCCCACAGCCAGGTGTTGTAGGCCCGGCAGTGTGCGGCAGCCAGCTCCGGGTCTTCGATGTCCCCTTCCCACAGCAGTCCCCAGGTCGGATAGATGAACTGCATATCAATACCTTCGGCATCCATCCACTTGATTCGCTCCCCCGCATCGTACGCCGCCGGAATTCCATCATAGTACGTAAAGTCGGGATCCAAGATGCGTTCGGTTTGCCCGAAGGCCATGGTGAGCGGAACGACATCACGAAACCACTCCGGTGGAAACAACGCAGAAACTTTTCCCTCGACAACCACCTGCCCCCGCCCCGCTTCCTTTCCCAGCATGACGTGATACGCGCGGTCACGATACTTCGGTTCGATGTACCGGAGCCATAAATCCAGCGGCTCGGCAAAATGTGCATCCGCATCAATAATACGCGACATGGCCAGCCCTCCTTAGATTGTGAGACGAACGCTCTACAAAGCAAACGGACAGATTCTCTCCAGGCCCTCTAGTGCCGGCCTAGCACTAGCCCCGACAAGAAACAAGATAAAATTGTCTACGTGTCTCTCTCCGGCGAAGTCGTGGCCAGCGTTGCCTTACTCGCCTCTCATGGTTTATCTACACATGAGATCGAGTCAACGAGGAATACGCAAATGAAAAGGGAACCGATCAAGAATCCGAGTTCTCTATTGGAAGTCGAGCGCCTGGTCTACCACGCCGAGCGACCGGGATTTCAGATCGCCGAACTACAACTCAGCCCAAGCCAGAAAGTTCCCTGGCACTGCCATACCGAGGTCCGGGACACCTTCTACGTTCTCCACGGCCGCCTGCGTATATTTATGCGAGACCCCAAGGAAAACATCTATCTGGCACCCGGCGAGACATACACAGTGGTCCCCCGCCGTCCCCACCTGGTGACGAACGCTGGGGAGGAGTCGGTGGTGTTCCTGGTTTTGCAGGCCGGCGAATACGATTTTATCCCACTGACCTGACGCCTAGCTCGGCTCTACCCCGGCAAGGGCGGGCATCACATGGTTTGCCAACTCGTCTAAGCGGCGTATCCGTCCCCCAGACAGGAGAGCAAACGTGATCCGGTCAATATCAAGCCGGGCCAACTCGCTCAGTCGATCGATACACGTGCGTCTATTGCCCGCAATAGCGACGGACTGCACAAATTCGTCACTCACGATTTCTTTGTGGCCGGCTCGTAAGGACAAGTGCTCAACCAACTGGTAGTGCTGCGTCGCGCGTTCGAAATCCGGCCGAAAGCGCTCCCAGGTCGGGGGCAGATGTTTCCACGTATGGAAGGTTGCCGCCTGACTGGTGGCCCAAGCGCGGACATCATTGCGGGCCAGGTTTTCATCCTCGTTGATGCTCATCGTCACAAACAGGTCGATGGTGAGCTCGCTCCGCTTTCGGCCGGTCTTCTCCAAACCTTCGTACAGAGAGTTGAGCTGCCAGTGACAAAAGTCAGGCTCGGCGGCCCCCATAAGGATGAGCCCGTCGCAGGTTTCACCGCACAAGCGGAGCATGCGCGGCTGTGCCGCCGCCAGGTAGATCGGGAGCTGACGGCGAGCAGTCGCGAGTTGAACGCGCGTACCGTACAGGGCGACCTCCTCGCCGGTAAACATCTGGCGGAACGCGTTTATCCCGGCGCGGACCTCGTTCACGGTAGACGGTTTGCGGCCAGCCCCCTGCACGGCCGACCAACCCACACCCAGCCCCAACAGGGCGCGCTCCTCCGAAAGCTCATCCAGGGCGGTTATGGCGTTGGCAGTGACGGTTGGGTGCCGGGTAATCACATTCGTCACCGCCGGACCGATGGCGATCCTTTCAGTAGCCAGAGCGGCAAGAGACATGCCCGTATAGACATCCTTCAGGCCGAGCTGAAAATCAATGAACCACAGGGTCTCAAACCCCCTCACTTCAATGGCTTTGGCTACCTCCCCGACCTTGACGAGCGGCTCGCGGGGACTGATGCCCATGGAGATGCCGAAACGATTCATCGCAGAGACCCTTCCGCTCGATCCCTAGCACCATTCCTCTTTCGCTCGCAACAACTCTTGAATCCGGCGTTCTCTTCATGAAAGAGAGTGGGAAGAAAGAGAGGTGCGGTATGGAACAGACCTGGATCGAGAAGCTGGCCATTCAAGAGCTGTGTGCTCGCTATGCGCATGCGATAGACAATCTGGAGCCGGAAGCCTGGGTACAGTGCTTCACCCCCGACGGAGGCTTTCAGGTCGCAACCTGGGTGGTGCGCGGCCACGCGGCCCTGCGCGAGTATGCCCGCGTGCACGTGCGGGAAATTCGCTGCCGGCATATGACCAGCAATTTACTGTATGAGGTCAACGGGAACGAAGCGACCGGACAGGTCAGCGTCCTGGCCGCGCTGGCGACCCCAGGGGGGTATAAGATCTTTGGCCAGGGGCGCTACGTGGACCGCTTGGTGAAACAGGACGGGCAGTGGCGCATTGCGCACCGCCATGTGGACGTTGACCCGCTCGCCGCGGACCCGGACAGGATTATAATGTGTGCCGACCCCGAGGTGGCCGCGCTGACCCAACCCTTGATTGATACGGCCCAGCGGCTCGCCGAACAGGTCGAAGGCTAGTTTCGGATAAACCGTATCATCACAACGAGTTCTTGTAGATCGTGCCGGCCTTCATAACCAGCCGCGGCCCGCCGGCCTCGGGTTGTAAGGCACCGAGGTCTTCAAGCGGATTGCCATCAAACACGACCAGGTCGGCGTATGCCCCCGGAGCGACCGTTCCAAGTTTTCCCGACTGGTTCAGGATTTCGGCGTTGATCGTCGTTGCTGAGCGCAGGATGTCGATGGGGTTGAGGACCTCCCGCCGGATCAGGAACTCGCGGCACTGCTGGGCGTGGAGGGGCCCCAGCAGATCGGTTCCATAGCCCAGCTTGATCCCGGCCGCCTGACACAGCTCAAGCGAGGTCAGCCCCGCGGTCTGAATTTCTTTCAGCTTGACGATATTGCCCTCGGGCAGGCCCAACTCTTTGCCCAGCTCTCCGAGGGTTTCATACGTCACCAGGGTGGGGACGACATAGGCTCCGTGCTGGGCGACCAGTTCTGCGGTTGGTTGGTCAATCAGATTGGCGTGCTCGATTGAGCGCACCCCCAGCTTGACGACGCGGGCAACGGCTTCCGCGGTGTAGGCGTGGGCCATGACATAGGTGCGCCGCGAGGTCGCCTCCTCGACTGCGGCGCGGATTTCCTCGTCCGAGTATTGCAGCATCCACACCGGGTCGGTCGGTGAGGAGAGGCCGCCCGTGGCCATGATCTTGATCTGATGCGCCCCTTTGCGCAGCTCTTCCCGGGCCGCCCGGCGGACCGCATCCACCCCGTCGGCGACCTGTGACAGACAGCCCTGAAACCCGCAGGCGCACGGTTCAAAATGTTTGACCGGCCGTGTATCGCCATGACCGCCGGTCTGGCTCAAGGCCCGGCCCGAGAAAAACAGACGGGGCCCCTTGATCAAGCCCTGCTCAATTGCGGTGGCCAGGCCAAAGTCAGCCCCGGCCGCATCCCGTATGCTGGTAAAGCCCCGCTGGAGAGCGTCTTCCAGCAGCGTGCGGGCGTGTTGACTCAAAAGCGACATGGGCCAATCGTCCAGGCTGGGAAGATTGACGCGGGCGGCATAGGCATGAAAGTGGGCGTCGATCAGACCGGGCAGGAGAAAACGGCCACCCAGACGGATTTCCTGGGCGCCGGCGGTCTTGAGCGGCCGCTCGGAAACCTCCTTGATTTCACCGTCTTCGATCAGGACGTCCGCCCCGTCGAGCAACTCGGGGCTGTGGCCGTCGAAGATGACCCCGTCGCGTAAGACTATCGTGCCCATGGCTGCCTCCCGCTAGCCGCTCTGACGGGTCGCCTCAAACAGCGCTCCGTACAGGGCAAAATCGTAATTGTCCTGAATAGCGAAAGCCGTTCGGATTTCCTCAGGCGCGCTGTCGTACAGGTGCTGCACCATGGCGACTCGTGCCGGCGGAGTCGCCATCCGTGCCGTCCAGGCCTGAAAGTCCAGCGGCAGACGCCAGGTGGAAATGACACGTGACTGAAATCCGCTCCGTTCAAACATGGCCTGCCACTGGGCAACCGTGTGGTCCCGGACGTGCGAGGCATCCCGCAGGAGTTCAAACGTTTGTAAAAAGGTGTCGTATGCCGGCTCTTCAGGCGAGGTAATATCGCTCAGGATAAACCGCCCGCCAGGCTTCAGCACGCGATGGCATTCCTGGAGCGCCGTCAGGGGGTTCGGCCAGTGATGGGCGCTATAGCGGGAGACCACAAGGTCAAAGCTGTTGTCGGCGAACGGAATCTGTTCGACATCGCCCTGGCGCGTTTCGATATGGGAGAAGCCGCGTTCGGCGGCCAACTGCTCGACCTGCTCCAGCATATGCGGGGTGAGGTCGAGGGCCACGACCCGGTGGCTGTGCGGCGCGATGGCCACCGAGGTATGGCCCGCTCCACAGCCTGCATCCAGGGCGTACGGCGGTTCCTGCTGTTGCACCAGCTTGGCAATCTTGACTAAATCCTCGCCCGTGGCATGGACCTGGCTGGTTTTATACTGGGCGGCTGCCCGACCAAATTGATCGTGGATTGATTGCTTGATGTCGCTCACTGTTTTTCTCCGTTCGACCGACGCTGTCCCCTCACGAAACAAACTCAGGCATCACCTCATGCACGAACAGTTCATGAGACTCGGGGGAGACCGGAACAACGATCGTGTAGGTGAGACCCATCTCCTCAATACGGGTGTGGATATCCCGTTTGACCCGTGGGGCACGTAAAGACCTGTGGGGTCGGGTTAGACGCCAAAGAGCTTCTGTGTGTTATCGCGCATCACCGCACGCACCACCTCAGGTGGCAGGCCTTCCAGCCCTTCCACATAATCAATCGGCTCAGCACAGCCCTCAGGATGCGGCCAGTCGGAACCGGCCAACACGTTTTCTGGCCCGAGGACCTCTACCAGCGCCGGAATGTCCTCTTCCGGAAAGGGAGAGACTTTAACGTGTCGCTTGAAAATTTCGCTGGGTCGGTCCGGAGCATGGCCGAATGTCCAATCTCGCGGACCCGACAACCGCGCCGCATGGTCCATGGCCTTGAGTAAAGGCGCAATCCACGCGGCCCCGTTTTCAATGCTTACGACCTGCAGACTCGGAAATCGACCAAACAGATTGTGGAACACGAGCGCGCTCAGGGCATCCGCCGTCGCGCGTTCCGTCGAAGCGATCACCCGTTGGAACGGACTGAGTCGGTGGCTCGGAGGGGAGGGGTTCTCACTCCATTGTGAAGAGTATACTTCGGTCAGGCCGTCATTGCCCAGATGAAACACAACCGGAATGCCGGCTTCCTGACAGCGCGCCCAGAACGGATCATACAGCGGATCTGCCGGTGAGTGCCCATTGACCGGACCTGGTGTTAAGTCCACACTTCGCGCGCCTAACGCGAGGACCCGTTCGAGTTCGGCGACCGCGAGGTCAATATCCACGAGCGACAAGACGGGAATACCATAGAGACGACCATCCTTCCCAAAGCTCCAGTCCTCCTCGAGCCAGCGGTTAAACGCGCGCAAATTGGCGAACAACGCTTGCGGCTCGTGGCGGAGCTCATGCGCGATGCCAACACCCAGCGTCGGAAGCATCAGGGCTGCCTCGACCCCTTGTTCATTCATCTTTCGCAACCGCACGTTGGAGTCTGTTGATTCGGGAAATGTTGCCGCCGAGACCGTCTCGCCCGAGACCAGGCCATCGCCCTCGCCTGAGTGGCTCTTGAGAAATTCCTGCAGTGCGCCAGGCCCGCCCGTGTGGTCACCAGGAATGACGCTAAAAAATCGCATCCGTTCATCGCCGATATACACCCGTCCAAACTTGCCCTCGCCTCTGCGGATATTGACCGCACGGTTGGCATAGGCTGATTCCATATGACGCGTGAAGCAATCATCTGGCTCATAATAATGGTGGTCGGCATCAATCATCAAAAAATCCAGCGGAGCCGCTGGTTGTACCTGGTCCAGTCCCATCGCCATCGTTGCCTCCTTCTGAATCACCTGTCCATATGGCAACTCACCTTCTAGTACCTGCCCACCGTATTGTAAAGTCATCCCACGATTTGCCGGGTCGGCCCATCAGCGGCCTAGCTTTGAGACCAAACAGAAAATCCTACGGCTTCAATATGTCCACTTGTCCGGACTCTGCTAACGAGTACGAGGCCAGTTGCCAGGATAGCAACGGCCTCGTACTCCCCTTCTCGCGCCCTCTCGTATACATCCTGTTACGAAAGCAGATCAGTACGGCGCGGCCCCAGGGTTGATTTTCTCAGGTACTCAGGACGCGGCGGCAACCTCCACGCGGTGTTCCTCCTCAAATACGAAGCCCTCGTAGCCTTGGGAGGCGACCTCGGCGAGGCGCCGGAAGTAGTCGGGGCCGCCCAAATACACGCAGAATTGGCGGTGCTTGCCCGGGATGTTCGCCCCCGTGTACCACGAGTCGGTGAGGGGGTAGAGCGTCTCGTTGGCGATCTCGGCGACCTCTCGGTCCCAGTTTTTCTCGGCGTCGGGGGTCGGCTCGATGGCGCCCAGACCGTGTGTACGCAGGTAACGCATGCAATCGCCGATCCATGCCGACTCGAGCTCGGCGCCGAGCGGCATATTGAAGAGCACCGAGGGTGACCCAGGGCCGTGGATCATAAAGAGGTTGGGGAAGTCGGCTATGGTCATGCCGAGGTAGGTGTCGAAGCGCGTGCGCCACTTCTCCTGGAGGCTGACGCCGCCACGCCCCTTCGGGTTGAGGCGTACCAGCGCGCCGGTGCTGGCGTCGAAGCCCGTCGCCAGCACGAGCATGTCGAGCAGGTGTTCGCTGTTGGCGGTGTGCACGCCTTCGGGCGTGATCTCCTGAATCGGGTCTTGGCGCAGATCGACCAGAGAGACGTTGTCGCGGTTAAAGGTCTCGTAATAGCCGTCGTCGAGGAGTTGGCGCTTGGTGCCCATATAGTAGTCGGGCATCAACTTTTCGGCGGTCGCGGGGTCGCGCACGATCTCACGAATCTTGCCGCGCACGAAGTCGGCCAGTGTGCGGTTGGCCTCCTTATTGGTCAGGAGGTCGGCATAGCTGCCAAAGAGGATGTGGAAGCCACCCTTCTGCCAGAGCTCTTCGTAGAGCGCCTGGCGCTGCTCGGGCGTATCCTCGAAGGCCGATCGCTCGGAGACCTCGAACGGCGCGCCCAGGGGCGAGGCGTTCATCTTCGCGCGGATTGCGGTCCAGTTCTCGCGGGCCTGTTGCACCACCTCGGGGTCCATGGGGCGGTTGCGGACCGGGATGCTGTACTGCGGCGTACGCTGGAACACGGTCAGGTATGCGGCCTCGCGAGCGATCTCGGGAATCGCCTGCACCCCCGAGGAGCCGGTCCCGAGCACGCCGACGCGCTTACCCGCAAAGGAGACGGGCTCATGCGGCCAGCGGCCGGTGTGGTAACACTCGCCGGCAAAGGTGTCGAGCCCAGGGATGTCGGGCACATGCGTCGCCGAGAGGGTGCCGACCGCGCAGATCAGGAACTGGGCCGAGATGCGCTCGCCGGCGCTGGTCTCGAGCATCCAGCGCTGCGCCTCTTCGTCGTAGCAGGCGTCGCGCAGCCAGGTGTCGAGCTGGATGTCGCGGCGCAGGTCGAACCGGTCGGCGACGTACTCCAAATAGGCCAGTACCGAGGGCTGAGCGGGCTGGGTCTCGGGCCAGTCCCACTCTCGCACGAGCTCTTCTGAGAACGTATAGCAGTAGAAGGGGCTACCTGGAAAATCGACCCGCGCACCGGGATAGCGGTTCCACCACCACGTGCCGCCCACGCCGGCGGCGCCGTCGTAGACGCGCACCGAGAGGCCCATCCCGCGCAGATGGTGCAGGGCGTACAGGCCGCCAAAGCCCGCCCCGATGACCACCGCGTCATAGTGCTCGATCGCTCCGTTTGCCATGATGTTCCTCCCTACCGTATCCCCCGGAGGTTTTCAGGTCGCTTGGAGATATCTCAGACCGATAATGATTGTGCATAACATGGTTCGACGCGGTGTCAAGCTAGTGGTGCGGAGCACCAAGGTCACGCGATGTGAGGTTCGATAAACAGCACTCTTCTGCTGCCATCGTCGGCCTGGAGACCACACACGAGGAACTCCCGCAGAGACCCCTACGAACGTTTCGTTGCGTCGAGCTGAGGCGAGTCGTACGGGTTGGCTTTCACCTCGAGTCGCCGCGGATCGACACCGGATGTGAGCGTGGTCGATCACCACTTAGTGACCGGGTTGTCGGCCTCGCACAGCATCAGTGCGGTGTCGGCGAGGCTCCGATGTTCTGTGGGGATCTCGTCCAGGGGCCATTGATTCAGGAAGTTGATGATGTCGTCGAGGTGTGGGCCCACTGCTTCGTAGAAGTCTTTGAGTTCTTGGAACGAACTCGTTAAACGCTTCTCGAGGCGGGCCTCCCGCGTCGGGAGACCCCACGTTTCGATGTAGTCCTTCAGGTGACGGAAGTCCGGCATGCTCAGCCTCCTTGTTTTCGGTCTACGGGCCTTGTGGAGTTCACTCTGCGCCAACGACCTGGGTGACTTTGTCCTGAAAGCACCGGACGCCGCCCTCGATGTCGGAGACGACCATTGTACTGATGGAGCCGGCGCGGTAGGCCTTTTGCATTCCTTCGACGTTCACCATGTCTTGGGTTGTCACATCTCGAAAATGGCAGTAGGCCTGCTCCCAGGCAAACCACTCGCCGAAGCTTTTGGGCCAATCGATGAAATACCACTCGAACTCCCAGGCTGTGCGATGCGGGGAAATCGGCCACACTCGTTGCAACCAGATGTGGTCGGTCTGCGCCATCATCACGACGTTCGGAAAGAGCAGGTAGTCGTCGAAGATCCAAAGAGGGTCGTCCAGCCTGTTGATTGCTCCGGGGTAGTGGTTCGCGCGGAGGGGAATACCGCCCGAGGAGGCGTCTTTGTCAGTAAAGGGAGATGTGGCCCCGTACTCCACGGCCGCTTTCATCACGGGCGTTTGAATTGGACGCCGGAAGCTCTTGTCTTTCGAAATATCCGGGCGCATGAACTCGAGCTTGGTCGGCATTCCCGGCGTATCTGGAAAGGCGAGGTTCTGAAGCTGCGCCGGGCCGAAGACCCCTCCGATGGTCTTGGCGTGGAGTGCATTGACGTGGTAGCCCTCCAGTTGAACGTCGACCATGATCTTCCAATTGGCCTCGAAGATACCTTTCCAACCGACCCGCCAGATCCAGTTCTCCTTCGCGAAATACTCGCCAAGCGGCCCCGGCATCGGACCGAGCCATTCTGCGAGTGTGTGTTCGGGTTGGTCGGCCGGGTCCAGGTTGATGAAGACGAAGCCGCCCCAGGTATCAAGATGGATCCTCTTCAGTTTCCGCTCCTCGTAGTCGAGTTTTTCAAACTGCTCGGCCTGAGGCACGTTAAGGAGCGAGCCGTCCAGATCATACACCCATCCGTGAAATGCACAGGTAAGCGCCCTGCAGCTGCCACAGGCTTCGTGTTGAATCTGGGCCCCCCGGTGCTGGCAGACGTTGTGAAACGCTCGCAGTTCCCCGTCCTTTCCGCTGATCACGATGACCAGCGTGCTCAGAACGTGGAGGTAGAAGGTGAAAAAATCTCCGGCTTTTGAAACGTCCGATTCGCGTCCGATCAATAGCCACGAACGTCGCCAGATACGTTCCTTCTCTCTCGCGTAGTAGTCGTCTGAGACGTATCGAGAGACAGGAATCTCCGCCTTCCCAACATCTCGGAGCGGAGTCCAGTCCATCCCGTGCGGATTGCCTATCTCTGGCACTCGTCCGCCTTCAACAGATTCAGCCATAGAGCCCTCCTTCACTACGAACTATTTTTTCCCCGCGCCCTAACTACGTGAGCCTGCCTCAGGCTGTCAATGCTGTAAAGGCGGGCGCCTTTTCAAAACGGACGTCCTTTATGGTAGCCGGCAACGATTCGTCAGAAAATGAGCCATTTTACGAAACGGGACGTACTCCAGAAGCGGTTGAGCCGTTCAGTGACTTCAGTAGAGATGCGCATTACAAATCCCTGACCTTTCACTTTCACGTGACCCACTTTTCCCCTCATCGTTGCGGTTGCCCCGCCAAGGCTGTAACGTCCCTCATTACTTCTCCAGCATCGTTTGCTATCGTACCCCCGAATTGATAGGCGATAACGTTGGAAGGAGGGAGATATGGATCTTGGTTTAAAAGATCGCGTAGCGGTCATTACTGGAGCGAGCTACGGTCTGGGCGAGGCCATGGCCCAGCGCCTGGTCAAAGAGGGGGCCCACGTCGTGATTTGCGCACGCGGTGAGGAGCAATTGGCTCGCACCGCCGAAGCTTTAGGGCCGCAGGCCCTGGCAGTCCAGGCTGACGTCAGCAAAGCCGCAGACATCCAGACCCTTTTTGACACAACGGTACAGCAGTTCGGCAAGCTTGATATCCTGGTCAATAATGCTGGCTGGTACCATCTGAGTCAGGGGCTGGGTCTGTCAGATGAGGAGTGGCAGGATAATCTTGATATCAATCTGTTCAGCGTGATTCGCTGCTCCCGGCTTGCCGTTCCCCTGATGCAAAAACAAAAATGGGGCCGGATTATCAATAATGCGTCGATCTTCGGCAAACAGCCCAACGCCGGATTGATCGACTACAACACCACGAAAGCGGCCATCATCAGTCTGAGCAAAACCTTGGCCGACGAACTGGCCAAGGATAACATCCTGGTGAACGCCGTCTGCCCAGGGCCGACGCGGACTCCGCTGTGGGACGGTCTGGCAAAGACGCTGAATCCCGACGACCCGGACGGCATGATCAACGACTTTGCCACCGCCAATATTCCGCTCGGTCGGTTTGGCCGACCCGAAGAGATTGCCGACCTGGTCGCCTTTCTGTGCTCAGAACGAGCCAGCTTTATCACGGGGGCTGCGTATGACATCGACGGCGGAATGGTGAAGAATATGGGCTAGGAGATGGACACCGGCAATTTCCCTTGCTGTCATTCTCGTGTAGGCGGGAATCCAGGGTTATGTTACGGAGTTGTTGCTGTACCACACCGAGGAAAAAATAGGCGACAACCCGGATGAGAGCTCCATGGCGATTGAAGTAGAGGGCACAATCGAGACGCATTACCGGAACTGCTACCTGTGTGAAGCCGTGTGCGGGCTGGAGATCAAAACCGCAGATGGCCACGTGATTTCGGTCCGCGGCGATAAGGACGACCCGTTGAGCCAGGGTTATATCTGCCCGAAGGGCGTTGCCATTGAGGAGATGTACAAAGATCCGGACCGGCTGCAACAACCGGTCAAGCGGAGCGGATCGGGTTGGCAGGAGATCGGCTGGGACGAAGCCTTGGACTTTGCTGCTGACGGCCTGGTCGATGTACAGCGCCGGTTCGGCGACGACGCAGTTGCCGATTTCATCGGGAACGCGTACGGGACCATCTACGGCATCGTGACGCACATCGGCTACCTCCGCAGCGCCTTGAAGTCTCGAAACAGCGCATCACTTGCGTCAATTGATCATATCTCCCATCTGATAACGAGTGCGCTGATGTACGGACATCAATTTTTGTTGACCGTTCCGGACCTCGACCGATCCGAGTATGTCGTCATGGCGGGCGCAAACCCGCTGGCGTCCAACGGCAGCCTCATGACCGCACCCGGCGTGCGCGACCGGCTAAAGGCACTGAAGGCCCGCGGCGGAAAACTGGTGATTATCGATCCCCGCCGGACCGAAACCGCCAAGCTTGCAGACACACACCTCTTCATTAAACCTGGGACCGACGCCGCGTTTGCCGCGGCTATCCTCAACATACTATTCGAGGAGGGATTGGCAAACCCACGCTCCCTAGCTGGGCACCTGAACGGGCTCGATGAGGTGGCGGCCGCGCTCAAAGCGTTCACCCCAGAGCGCGCCGAAGCAGTCACGGGTGTCGAGGCGAACAGTATTCGCCAGCTGGCAAGAGAGTTCGCCGCAGCCGACCGGGCGGTGTGGTATGGGCGTATCGGTACCTGTGCCCAGCAGTTCGGGGCCGTCACGCAGTGGCTGTTCAGCCTGATCAATGTTGCGACCGGGAATCTGGATCGACCGGGCGGCTTTATGTGGAACACGCCCGCCGTCGATATCGCCGCCGACCCGAACTCCGATCCTGGACGCTACGCTGAATGGCGTACCCGGGTGCGGGGATTGCCCTCGTTCGGCGGCGAGGCTCCGGCGACGACATTCGCCGAAGAAATGCTGACAGAAGGGAAAGGACAGATTCGCGCGTTCGTGTGTATTGCGTCCAATCCGGTATTGTCGTTTCCCAATGGACACCGGCTCGACGCAGCCTTGGCGTCGCTGGATTTTATGGTTGCCTTAGAGCCGTTCATTACCGCGACCTCGCGCCATGCGAACGTCATCCTGCCCGCAGCCCGCCACTTGCAATGCGACCACTACGAGCTGATTTTCCACAGTTTCGCCATGCGGAATATGGCTAAGTACATGCAACCGGCATTGCCAATAACGGACGGAGGCAAGCACGACTGGGAAATACTGGTGGCCTTGGGTGAACGTATTGCCGAACGTAAGGGGCTGCCGGTCGAGCCGACGATCAGTCCGGCCGCGATGATTGATCTCACCTTGCAGAACGGGCACTACGGTAAAGCGTCGGGCCACCCAGCGGCATTGACCCTCGACAAGCTGAAGGACCACCCGCACGGTATCGATCTGGGTCCATTGCAATCGCGTCTCCCAGACTGCCTGCAAACTGCTGACAAGCGGATTCACTGCGCACCGCCCGAACTGATGGCGGATCTTCGCCGGCTAGAAACCGAGCTGTTCGCGGCACGCTCGTCCGAAGAGCTCTTACTCATTGGCCGGCGCCATGTTCGCAGCAAAAACTCACAAACCCAGAACTGCCAGCGCCTCATGAGGGGGCGCAACCTGTGTGAGTTGTTCATGCATCCGGACGATCTGGCCAAACGCCAGCTGCAGAACGGGCAAATGGTTCGCGTGGCGTCACAGACCGGTGAGGTCAGCCTGCCAGTCGCTGCGACCGAGGACATCATGCCCGGTGTTGTCAGTATTCCGCACGGGTTTGACCATGGGCGCCAGGGTGTCCGGCAGAGTATTGCGTCCGAACATGCGGGGGTGAGTGCCAATGATCTCACCGACGATCAGCGGGTCGATCCCGTTACCGGCATGGCGGTGTATAACGGTGTCCCAGTCACGGTCGAGGGGTTATACCAGGCGGAAAAAGTCAGGTGAGACTCTCCCCTGCCAGCGCTCCTCCTAAAAATACAAATTCGCCGGCAATTTTGTCCCGTTGACCAGATAATCCCCGATCGCACGTGCCTTGAACGCCGCAGGATTATGCGACGAAAGAGTCACGATGTTGCGCCAGTGTTCATCGAGTCCGGTTGTCCGCAAAGTCGAAGACGCGCCACCGAGTTCGTACATCAGGCTCGCCGCGCGCGGCGCGATTTCGTCGATAAAGACTTTGGCTTGCGCCGCGAGTAAGGAGGCGCGATGAGCGGGTTCGAAATCGATCTGGCCCTGGTTGGCGGAATCGAGCGCCAGCTCTTGCGCCTCCGCGGCAGCGAGAACAGTTGCCTCAGCCGCGAGCGTCGAGCTCGACAAGCGCCCGATCATTTCCTGGAATTGCGGATCTGCGGTGGCAGTATCGGCACTTGCGTGGGTAAACGTCCGTTTCCGCGTGCGCACCAGGCGAATCGCGTCGGCGACGACGTTCCGCATATTACCGACCACGATCGCGGTCAAGATAAGCTGCAAAAACTGACCGCCTAAGTAGGTATTTGTCGGCAAGGGCGTTTCGTCGACCGCGGTGTGCGCTGACTTCGTTTGTCGCAATACTTCTTCTTCCGCGACCGCGACATTTTCGAATCGGCCAGTCCCGCTGCCCGTAAAGCGTTGGCCGACGCCGTCCCAATCGTCCTCGAACGTCACCCCCGCGCGCTCGTATGGCACGACGACATTGGCGATTTTGCCTTCCGGTGTTGATGCCGCCACCAGGACCCAATCAGAAAATAAGCTGCCGGTACAAAAGTATTTGGTGCCGTTCAGCATGTAGCCCTCGTCTACCGGCTCAAGACGAGTCTGCATCGCAAAGCTACCGGCTTTTTCTTTGGTGCCAATCTCGGTAAATGCATTGCCGAATATCTTACCGGCCACAACGCGCGACAACCAACGTTGCCGTACGGTTTCGTCTAGTGTGCGGAGACGATCTTCGGTAAACCAGAAATGCACGCGCAAGATCTGGGCAACATCGGAATCCGCGGCCGCGAGATCCATTAACATGGCGAAATATTCTCGTACCCTACAACCGCCGCCGCCTTCGTCGACCGGGACTCTGAGTGCGCCAAGGCGCGAATCGCGCACCAGATCGATCGCGGGAAAAGGGTTCTTTCCGGCCGCTTTACTTGCTGCCGCACTCTTCCCAATTGCGGCTAACAGGGCTTCCATTTCCGGCGTACCGTACCGCACTGGTGCGATGGCAGCCGCGTCAAACTCGACGTTTTTATCGTGAGCAGGCATGGGCGTGTACTCCTCGGCAACGGTTACGCGTGCAGAATGAATTGCGCCACTTTCGATTCCTTCGCGTGTGTTTACTTGGCGACGACAATGCCGTCATCGATGAGCTGGCGCACATGGTTCTCATCGCCGTACAGCTCGGTCAAGACGGTGACGGTGTCCTGGCCGAGCTTCGGCGGTGGCCGGTCGCCGCAGCGGTCACGTCCAGTCACATTGATCGGTTGGCGAATTTGCCGCACGGCGCCTTCTGTCGGATGCTCATATTCTTCGAACAACCCAACGGCACGTAAATGCTCGTCGTTCATTAACGTGTCCAACTGTTGGACTTCAGCGTACGGAATGTCAAATGCATTGAAGAGGGCGATCCATTCGGTATTCGTGCGTTGCGGCATGATCTCTTCGAGCATGATTTTGTACAGGGTCGAGATGTTGGCCGCGACGGTGTGTTGATCGTTGAGCATGCCGCTATCGAGCAAATCGTGACGGCCCACCGCCTCGCACAACTTGCGCCAGTTCCCGACTTTGTAGACGCCATGCACCATAAAGCCGTCTTTCGTTCGACACGGACGCCTTGAGGGGTTCAGCACGCGGTTGTAACCAAGTGGCCCTTCCGCGGGAACGAAGCCTTCGCCGTTCAGGTGTTGATTCATGAGCGCGCTCACCACCAGCTCGTACATCGGTACTTCGATGCAGACTCCTTCGCCGTGCAGTTGCCGACTGAGCAGCCCCGCGAGTAGGGCTTGCCCGAGTGCTTGTCCAGCCATGGTGTCGCACACCACCATGGGGACCAGTTCAGGCTGCCCTGTTTGCAGGCTATTGACCGCAGCGATGCCCGAGTACGCTTGGATGATGTCGTCGAACGCCGGGTAATCCTTATACGGACCATTCTGTCCGAAGCCGCCGGAGAAGCAGTAGACGATGTCGGGATTGATTTTACGCACCGCCGCGTAGTCGAAGCCCAAGCGGCGAACAGCGGGTGGACGCATGTTGTGGAGGAACGCGTCCGCCGTCTTCAGTAAGTCACGCAGCAGTTCCCGACCTTCCTCCCGCTTGAGGTCGATAGCCACGCTGCGTTTGTTGCGATTGCAAGCCATCCATTGGGCGCTCATGCCCTGGTTGCGGCTTATTCCGAGGGCGCGGTACACATCGCCGCTTGGCGGCTCGACTTTGATGACTTCCGCGCCATAGTCACCCAACATCTGGGAAGCTAGGGGCCCAAGGGCAATATGGCCCATTTCGACCACGCGAAGGCCGGATAACATTTCGTACATCTGACGTTCCTTTTGCGCGCGCCCGTGCGTGCACTCTTCAGTGGTGGCGGACTCATCCAGACAACGGCAACTATTGGAGAGAAACTGGGTCAGTTGGCAGCAAAAGTCAAGTGAGACTCCCCCCTTAGCTCACATATCATCACCTTCTGTGAGGAGTATCCTCCCGCTGCTTCCCTCTCATATTCAATTGATTTCTGGAGCATCTGTATCCGTCTAAAGTTTTAAACGCGATTTCGCCCGCAAAGCGTGCTATGCACGGCTCGTACTGCGCTATTGTAAAGGAGAGGCCCATGCTGAAGACCGGTCAGGAGCATTTGGAATCCCTTCAGGATGGACGGGTGGTCTATATCGGTAGTGAACGGGTCGAGGATGTCACCACCCATCTGGCGTTCCGTAACGCTGCGCGCACGGTGGCTGCCATTTACGATATGAAGGCGGACCAGGCAAATCGCGATACGCTGAGCTATGAAGAGGATGGCGACCGGCACTCGATTTACTATTTGCGGGCCAAAACGCGTGACGACCTGCAACGCCGGATGGTTGGGCATCGAAAAATCGCGGACCTGACATACGGCATGTTCGGTCGTTCGCCCGACCACGTGGCCAGCTTTGTGACCGGTATGGCCATGAAGCCGGATGAACTCAAGCCGCCGTGCGGCAATCCGGACAATCTGCTCGCCTATTATCACTACGTGCGCGATAACGACATCTACACCGTCTATGCCGTGCTTCCTCCCCAGGCCGCCCGAGACCCGGAGTTCTATCAGCGCCAGAATCTGCCGGTCCCCACCCTCCGTGTCGTCCGTGAGGAAGACGACGGTGTCGTGATATCCGGCATGAAGATGCTAGCGACGGGCGCGGTGTTCGCCAATGATATCTGGATCGGGAATGTCATCCCCCTGTCACCTGACCAGAAAAAAGAGGCGATTACGTGTGCTGTGCCGTGCAACGCCCCAGGGCTGAGTCTGTGGTCACGCAAATCCATGGAAGCGGCCTGCCGCTCGGAGTTTGATTCACCACTGGCCTATCGATACGACGAAACCGACAGCATGGTCATGTGCGACCAAGTGAAGGTGCCCTGGGAGAAGGTTTTTGTTCACAACGATGCGGTGCTATCGCGGGACATCTATCTCAAGACCCCGAGCCACTGCTTTGGCAATCATCAGTCCAACGTGCGGTATTGGTCGAAGATGCGCCTGCTGCTCGGCCTGTGTAGCAAGATTGCCCATACCACCGGCGCGGCCCAGATTCCGGCCGTGCGAGAGGCGCTCGGCAAAATGGCCTCGGTCGAGGGATCCATTGCCGGTATGGTGCACGGCCAGATCAACGCCTGTGAGAGCTGGCCGGACGGCCATGTGTGTTTTAACCGGCGGATGATGTATGCGGCCCTCGACTGGTGCACCCAGAACTATAGCCAGTTTATCGACCAACTGCGTGACCTGTGCGGCGGGGGCGTGTTTCAGATGCCGGCGGATATCTCGGTCATGGAGGACGAACATCTTGCCGAGCAGTTTGAGGCCTACTTTCAGACACCCCAGGCAGACGCGGTAGCACGCATGAAGCTGTTCAAGCTGGCCTGGGATATGGTCGGCTCCGAGTTCGCGGGCCGGCATCAGCAGTATGAGAAGTTCTATGCCGGGGCCTCATTCATTGTACGCGGCCACGCCTATCGGGAGACTCCGTGGGACGAGTTTCACACCATCGTCGATGAGTTGATGGCCGGCTATGGCCCGCCAGCTATGCAAGAACGGTCAGACCAACGGTGAATTAAGAGCCAACTTTGGCCGCTCCAAACGTTGACAGTCTTTTTTCAGAGGAGAATAATTTTAATGGCTTCACCAAAGGAGGGCAGGGTATGATGCGATTCGGGATCGGTCCGTTCTCTATGCAGCGCAAGCCGGATTCCGGCCAGACACATGAGCAGCTCTATCGCGAGATGCTGGACCAGGTTGTCATTGCCGAAGAAATTGGGTTTGAATCGGCTTGGCTGGTCGAGCACCACTTTCTGGAAGACGGGATCTGCCCCTCGCTTTTGGTGACTGCCGCGGCCATGGCCGCGCGGACCTCAAAGCTTATTATTGGGACGAGCATGTATCTCTTGCCGCTCCACCGGCCGGTCCAGACCGCCGAGGACGTGGCGGTGCTCGATAATATCGCCGCGGGTCGTTTCATCCTCGGCGTTGCGACCGGCTATCGGCCTGAGGAGTTCGCGGCGTACGAAGAACAGCGTTCGGGGCGTGAGCCACGGATGGAAGAACAGCTCGATCTGATGATTCGGGGCTGGACGACGGAGCGCTTCTCGTTTTCGGGCCAGTACTACCAGGTGGAAGACCTGTCCATTACCCCCAAGCCCGTCCAACAGCCGCATCCACCGATCTGGATTGGCGCCTCCACCCGCGGCGGGGTGCGCCGGGCGGCCCAGTGGGGGTCGGCCTTGGTGGCTTCTCCCCGGCATCATATCAACGAGTTGAAAGAGCACTACCGGATGTACCGGCAGCAGCTCCAGCGGTTCAATAAGACGGCCAGCGCCACGCCGGTCATTCGCGAGGTCTATGTTGCCGAGACCACGGCCCAGGCCGAGGAAGAGGCCCGGGAGGGCATCATGTATCTGCACGCCGGGATGTACGGCAAGTGGGCCAACGTCCGACCGCTCAAAGACGATAAGGGCGAGTTGGTCAAGGACCCGGCAAGCGTGACCTTTGACACCCACCGGGAGCGTTTCATTATCGGTGACCCGGATCATTGTATTCGGGAGATCGAGAAATACCGGCAAGAATTAGGCATGGACTATCTGCTGTGTTGGATGCAGTTCCCCGGTGTAGAGCATGCGAAAACGGTCCGGGCCATGCGGCTCTTCGCCAAAGAGGTCATACCCCATTTTCAAAAGAGCGCGTAGCTGTTCGCTGCTGTGCGCAACTTCGGTCTCCGAGAAGAAGAAAGCCTGGGACAGACCGTCGGGCTGGTCGGCCAGGTGCAGGGTGATAGCGTAGCGTACATGGGGTCCTCCTTGCCCATTCAGGCGATTTGGGGCTGAACGCTGAGCGTAAAAAAAGACTTGGGAAGTCTAACTGCATTTTTCTTTTGCTGGGGTTCCTGGGTCAAGGAGGATAAGGGCCTGAACTGTTCCTTGAGGCAGGGTTCCCAGCAAAAGCCGGGTGTGCTATACAATCCGGCTTTTATGTAGAGGAGGATTTCATGCGGCACCTTTGGTTGCTTTCTGTTTTGTTTCCCGGCCTGGTATTTGCCCAGACAACGCTAGAGCGTGTTAGGGACTTTGGAGGATCAGAGCGACGATCCGTTTGAGCATCAG
>WTHD01000386.1 GCA_011523265.1 Candidatus Binatota bacterium | reverse complement strand
TTATTGACCCTTGCCCCGCCTATCCACGCTTACCGGGAAATCACAGTTGAGGACGGCGGTAGCATCAGCGGACAGGTCCTGTTCGACGGTCAGACGTCACCGCCTGTCACCCTCCCCGTCCACAAGAACAGAGCGGTCTGTGGGGAAAGTGTGCCGGATGAGAGTCTTCTGATCGATGCTCGCGGGGGCCTCAAGAATGTCGTCGTCGTCCTGGACGGCATTCACGCCGGGAAAGGCCACCCCGTTCTTCCGGCGCTGCTGGACAATAAAAACTGCGCCTTTGTCCCCCGCGTCCAAACCATAGCCGTCGGGCAACCGCTCGCATTACGGAACAGCGACTTCATCCTGCATAATGTTCACGCCCGCCAAAATGGCCACAAGACCATATTCAATCTGGGTCTGCCGTACTGGTCCGAGAAAACCTATCGTTTTACGCAACCGGGTCGTGTGCTGATTGATTGTGATGTGCTGCATACCTGGATGCGGGCGCATATCATTGTTACCGACCATCCCTATACCGCGGTAACGGACGCTGCCGGTCGGTTCGACATCAGCCACATCCCTGCGGGAGAATATGATCTGCGCCTGTGGCACGAGCGGCTTGGAGAACAAACCCGGCCGGTGTCCGTCCGGATAGCCCAGGAGACTCGCGTCCGGCTTACCTATACAGCCAGGACGCAAAAGGATAAGGGACACTGAACTTGCAGAGGAGAACATCCATGTCAAACAACCCGGTGCACTATGAACTGAACGAGACGATTGCCATTCTGCGTCTTGACGACGGCAAGGCCAACGCGGTCAACCCTGCGCTGATCCAAGGCGTGAACGACGCTTTGGACAAAGCCGCGCAGGAAGCCAAGGCGGTCGTCCTGACGGGCCGGCCCGGTCGTTTTTCCGCGGGATTCGATCTGACCGTCCTCCAGTCCGGTCCGGAGGCCGGTCGTACACTCGTGACTGCCGGCGCACAGATGCTGCTCAAGCTGTTCACCCATCCGCAACCGGTTGTTGCCGCCAGCACGGGTCACGCCATTGCCGCCGGCGGCTTTATGCTGCTCGCCAGCGATACCCGTTTGGGCGTCCAGGGCGATTTCAAAATCGGGCTCAATGAGGTCGCCATTGGGATGACGCTGCCGGAGTTTGGCCTGATGTTCGCGCGCGAACGACTGTCCAAGCGTCACTTTACCAACGCGGTGATCCAAGCCCGCTTGTACAGCCCGGCCGAGGCCGTCGATGTCGGCTTCTTGGATCGGGTGTGTGCGGCTGACACGCTGTTAGACGAAGCACTTGGCGAAGCCCGTCGCCTCGCGACGCTTGACCTGCCGTCCTACGGCCGTACCAAGGGGCGCGCCCGGAACGCGCTGGCCGAGCAGATACGCAGCGGTTTGGACGAAGATATCGCCCGCTTAATGGCCTAGGGGCGATTCGTAAACCGCCCCTACTTCGACAACTGATTTGTCGCGTGACCGTTCAGCCCCGTTTCGACTGTCTCCTCCGACAGAATCGTGGCTGCGGTTTCTTCGACTGCGGTTCCCTTGAAAAAGTCCGGGTTAGCCTCGCCCCAGAAACGGATCGGATTGGTACACATAAAATCACGAAAACCAGCATCGCTGACCAAGCCTTTTTCAACCAGCTCGTACGCTTCGGGCACCACGTGGCTCATGTTCGCCACGTCGAAGTGGCCAATATCCGAACCGAAGAGCGCGTTGAGCTGCGCCCCAAACGGATTGCACTGCCGGTTGAAGGCCCAGGCATTCATCTTGTCATCCGACTCGCAGCCAAAATAGAAATTCTTGACAAACAAGTCGCGAATATCCGACGCCTGGGTGATCTCACAGGCTGAAAAGTCGTCCAGATTATCAATACCGCCGACGGCGGTCGCACCTTGTGTACTCAGTACGGTGTCCAGGACTGCGTCGCCCTGCGTGAACGCCTCGGTCATGTCCGTGCTGCCGTATTGCTCCACCAATTCGCCCAGCAGTTGCTGGTCGAGATTGGCCGGATCAACCTCTGCCAACGCCTGTATATTGCGCTTCTCCCAGTGTTCGATCAGATCGGCGTATAACTGACACGCCCAACCGACCCCACCCTCCAGAAAGGCGAACTTGAGCGTGGGGAAACGCCGGGTAACGCCGCCGAGAAAGAGAGCTTTGCACACGGCTTCGTTTGCCGCGGCAAAATGGCCAATATGGTTGTACACAAAATTGGAGGGGGAAATCCGTAGCGCATACCCGCGCGAGCCGGTATGAAACGTCGGCGACAGGCCCCGTTCAACGCACATCTCCCAGACCGGGTCGTAGTCGTATTCGCTGTCCAGGCCCAGCACGTCGCGCCACGTCAGCAGTTCTTCCGTGCCAGGGTAGTGTTCGACCGCGGCGGGGATAGGCCGTTTGATCATGCTACCCAGCATGATCACTTTCATGCCGAGCTGCGATGTCACATAGTCGATTTCTTCCAGGGCCTCCTCGGGCGTATTCATCGGAATCACCGCCGTTGGAGTCATGCGATCGGCATAGGCCCGAAAATAGTCCGCGCTGAAAATATTGAACGCCCGGCAGGCGGCTTTCCGCAGCTCGGTATCGCTGCCACGGGTCAACCCCAGACCTGCAGTAGGATAGAGGATGGTGAAGTCTATGCCGAACTCGTCCAGGCGTTCATACAGTAATTGGGGCATCATGGCCGTTGCCCGGTCGTGCGTGTTCTTGGTTGGAATCCCCCAAAAGGCCTGCTGGGCGGTCCGCTGGCGGCGCCTTTCAGCCACCGACAGGCTTAAATGTTCTTGGACGAGAGTGGTGAACACCGAGAATCCCTCGACCGCCTTGGTGCCGCCTATTTTTCTCAGTTGTTCGCGTACCAGCGGCCCGAACTCCAGCCAGTGTCCGTCCGCGTCTATAATCGGGTGCTGCAACCGGGCGCGTATGCCCGCTCCGTTCGTCTGGCCATTGCTACTCATAAAAAACCTCCCCGAGAGGGATACCGCCCCTCCGACGGTTGACTCTTTTCTAGGAAAAGTAGGCTGAGTATAGGAAGTCAGACGGACATTTACAATGCTTCGCCCGGCAGGGCTTCGTTCAGCGCTGAGGCAGTTTTCCTCTCACCCCAACCCCTAATCCCCAGCCCCCAGTCCCTCTCTATGCATGAACCGGCGTAAGCTCATCCAGCAGTGACTTCGCCGCTCGCAGGTCGGGCGTATCGAATCCCTCGGTAAACCATCCGTAGATATTCGACAGGAGTCGATAAGCGTCGTCCGGCTTTCCGTGTGCTTGCCAGAACGCCGCCAGACGGATTGCGCTACGGAGTTCCAGGGATTTTGCCTGCTGGCTGCGAGCGATCCGGATAGCATCCTCGAAACAGGCTGTGATTTCCTGGCTGTTGTGATCCGTACCCTCTTTGGAGGCGAGTAATAATTCCCCCCGGGTGCGCAGCAGTTCGGCCTGCCACCATTTTTCGTTACTCTTGGCCATCTCGGCTTTTGCCTGGGATAATACGGTGAGGCCATCCTCGACGCGACCGAGTTTGCCGTAGGCCTCTGCCAAAAGCAGAGACACCTGACCGAGCTGCCGAATACCGAACTCCTGCCAGATGCGCTGGCCCTCCAGCATTTCGGCAATACCCTCTTCGACGTGACCCTGTTCTGCTAAGGCCCAGCCACGCAAATAGGTCCCGGCGGCGTGAAAGTAGGGGAAGCCCTGCTCACTCGCCAACGAGACCGCGCCCTCTGCCTGGGTTTGGGCCAGCGCCCCTTCTCGTCGAAAGCGATAGACCGCCGTTCCAAAATGCAGGGCAAAGCCCAAACTGTAGGGATGCGAAATCTCACGCGCGAGCGCAATGGCTTCCTGGCTGCGCTGGAGAGCCTGATCGGGATAGCCAAGATGCCACAGCATCCAGGCCAGAACGGCCAGACTGGTAACACCGGGGTCCTGGCCCATCATGCCCTGGGCGTTCTCTGGGCCGTGGACACTCGGATCGTAGATGTCCACGGCCCGTTCCAGATGGGCTCTGGCGTCGGCAAACGCCCCGAGCCGAAAGGCAGTCAATCCAAGCGCCTGCTGGGCGGGTAGGAATTGATTGGAGCCCGGCATGCACTCAGACAGACGTTGGAGCCTTTCGGTCATTTCTCCTGCCGCGGCATACTCCCCGCGCACAATATGAAAGCGCCATAAACCGAAAAGCACGGAGAACTTCTGCGGCACGTCTCCGATCGCACGCGCCAGTTCACGAGCACGCGTATATACGCGCTCCACTTCGGGCGCGGCGTCGCCCTTGGTTGCCATCAGGCAGGAGCCAAGTGAGATGAGCAGGGTCAGCTCTTGCTGCGGACGGTCCGGGGTATGAGGCAGTGCTGGCAGCAAGTCCAGCGCGTAATTGAGATCACGAATTGCCTCAGTATAGGCCGAGTTCTTCAGCGCCAACTCTCCGGCACGTTGATAATACTCGACGGCTTTCTCCGTATTACCGCTCTGGGCGGAATGATAGGCGAGTTCTCTGAGGCGACGATCATTCAGCTGCTCGTGGAACAGGGAGGCAATGGCCTGGGCCGTCCGGGCATGCACGTCCTGGCGGCGCTCGGATAAGAGCGAATGATAGGCTACCTCCTGGGTGAGCGCGTGCTTAAAGGTATATTCGACTTCGGGAAAGGCGGGCTGCTCATAGATGAACTCGGCCGTTTGCAAGCGAGATAACAGCGGCACGAGCGTGTCCTCATCCTGTTGAGCGACCTGGGTCAGGAGGCTGAGCGAGAACTCCCGGCCAATCACTGCGGCGGTCTGGAGCAGCTCCTTTTCCGCAGCGCCTAATTGGTCAATCCGACCGGCCAGAACACCCCGGACCGTCGCCGGGATATGGACCGTATCGAGTGGCTTGGTAAGGGAGATGCCTCCCATGCTGTGGACCAGGACGCCCTGGTCAAACAGCGCCCGGACCATTTCCTCCATAAAAAACGGCGTGCCCTCTGTTTTCTCCAAGATGAGCTGTTTGAGGGGTTCAAGCGAAGCGGCCGTAACCGGCCAGTTTGCCTCGTCGAGGAGTGCGGCCAGGAGTTCTTTGGCATCTTCCAGACCCAGCGCATCGAGTCGAAGCTGGCTGTAATAGGTCTTGCTTCCCCACTCGTGCCGATACTCCGGGCGGTAGTTGACCAGCAGCAGCAGGGGCGCAGTGGCCAGACTCTCACTCAGAGTATCGAGAAAGGCCTGCGTGCCCTCGTCCAGCCATTGCAAGTCCTCAAAGATCAGCACTACCGGCTGGGTGAGGCTCTCCCGCACGAGGAGCCGCTTGATCGTGTCAAAGGTGCGTTGTTGACGGATGTGAGGGTCCATCTGCTGAAGCGCCGCAGTAAATTCCGTATGGCCCAAGAGACTCAGCAGATAGGGCAGTCCGTCTTCGAGTTCACGGTCAAGCGCAACCACCCGTCCGGCGACTTTTTCATGCAGCGTCCGTTCGTCGTCCTGGGGCCGAATATGGAAGTAATCCCTCAGCAACTCGATCAAGGGCAGATATGCATAGTTGCTGCCATGGGCGGCACAAAATGTTTCAAGGACCAGACAGTGTTGCTCGGACAGCACCTTGAATTCGTGAAACAACCGTGACTTGCCAACTCCCGGCTCGCCCACCACGCCGACCATCTGCCCCTGGCCGTTTCTCGCCTGTTCGCGGACCTGTTTGAGATGTTCGATCTCCTTCTTGCGCCCAACGAAACGGGACAGGCCACGCGCGGCTGACACTTGGAGCCGGGTGCGCAGGGCACCAACCCCGAGGAGTTCGTAAATCCGTACGGGCTCGCTGACGCCTTTGATCTTCGCCGCGCCTAAATCCTTGAACTCGAAATATCCCTCGGTAAGCTGGTGGGTATACGTGCTCACGACCGTTGTACCCGGCGTGGCCAGCCCTTCCATGCGGGCCGCCAAGCTGGTCGAATGACCAACCGGAACATAGTCCGTGTGCAAATCGTTTTTCCGAATAGAGCGCACCACGACCTCGCCAGTATTGACGCCCACCCGCATCTGTAGATTGATCCCTTTGTCGTGCCGGAGCCGCTCGGCATAGGCCCTGCCCTCTTCTTGCATGCGGAGCGCGGCAAACAGGGCGCGCTGGGCGTGGTCCTCATGGGCGAGCGGCGCCCCAAAGAGGGCAAAAATACCATCGCCCATAGACTGGGCTACATAGCCTTCGTAGCGATGCACGGCGGCCATCATGAGTTGCAGGGCCGGGTCAATAATGGAGCGCGCGTCTTCCGGGTCAAGATCCTCGATCAGTTCCATCGAGCCCTTGATATCGGCGAACAGGGCGGTAATGGTTTTGCGCTCGCCGTCAACCGCCCCACGCGCTTCGAGCGCAGCCTGCTCGGCGCGGATACGCTCGGCCAGATGGGGCGGGGTATAGG
>WTHD01000250.1 GCA_011523265.1 Candidatus Binatota bacterium | reverse complement strand
GTACGATCCGGTCTGGGCCGCGGCCCAGGACCTCGACCTGAGTATCGGTCTCCACCTCGTCGGTCATAAAAACTACACCGGCAGCGAGTGGTTCCGGGACCGCGACCCTGGCTTTATGTATCTGACCATGAGTATCATCCAAGACCCGCGTCATGCCGTGACGGCCATGATGTATGACGGGGTGTTTGAGCGCTTTCCCAAGCTGCGGGTCGCAACCATCGAGGCCATGGTCGGCTGGATAGGCGAGTGGCTGGAGCGGGTGGATTATCGCTACAAGTATATGGGCCACACCTCACAGATGAAACGCCCGGCGAGCGAGTATTTTGCCCGCAATATCTGGGTCAACGGCGACCCGGAGGAAAAGATGTTTCCTCTGATGGTTCAGTTTGCCGGCGACGACCGTTTCTTTATCGGTTCCGACTATCCGCACGCCGAAGGGTTTGTCGATCCGGTCCAAAAGGCGCGGGATGTCCTCTCCTCCTTACCGGCGGAGTCCGTGGATAAGATTCTGGGGACCAACGCGGCGACGTTCTACGGTATTTAAATTGTACTGAAGGGCCAGCCTGTGACTCTGCCTCCATGCTGGCCTCCTCACCTTTGCAGCAGTTGTACGACTTCGTCGTGCAGCCGTCCGTTTGAGATCACCGCGTCCCCGGTGTAAATAGACGGCGTTCCTGCAAAGTCGGAGAACCGTCCACCCGCTTCGGTGATAAGAATCTTGGTTGCCGCCACGTCCCAGGGCTTGATCTCCGGCTCTAGGGCGACCTCGGCCAGCCCCTTCGCTACCAGACTATGCCCCAACGCATCTCCAAATCCTCGCTGTCGAGCAGTCGCGTCGACCAAGCGTAAAAAAGGCTGCCAACAAGAACGAGACTTCAAGTCATTGAGACCACCATGAATCAGCATAGCGTCGTGCAGTTGGGCCACCTCCGAGACACCTACCTGTTTGCCATTAGCAACAGTGCCCTGCCCTTTTTGGGCGTACAGCAGGTCGTCAAGAGCTGGCGCGTACATCACCCCAGCCGTGATCTCATCGTCTTCTTCAAGGGCGATGAGCGTGGCAAAAAAGGGGATTCCGCGAATAAAATTCTTGGTGCCGTCAATCGGGTCGATAATCCACCGGGCTGAACTGTTTCCGGGCTGCTCGCCGAGTTCTTCGCCCAGAAAGCCATAGTCCGGGAAGTGCGCGTGCAGCACGTCGATAATGCGCGCTTCACACTCCCGGTCGGCTCTGGTAACTGGAGTGCAGTCGGCTTTCATCTCAACTCTTAGATTGGTGTTGAAATAGCGCAGGGCAATGTCGCCAGCGGCGTGCGCAGCCTTTACCGCAGCGTGCAGAATGGGGTCCACGCTAGAGCAACCCCCGGACCGCCCCACCGTCGATCTGGAGGCTCGTTCCCGTAATATAACTGGCCGACTCCGAAGCCAGGAAGACAATACCGTTGGCCATTTCTACAGGCTCACCAATCCGGCCGAGCGGCACATCTTTCCCACCCTCCTCAAGGGCTTGTTCCAAGGAGATGCCGGCCCTTTCGGCCCGGATAGCCAGCGCCCCTGTGAGACGGTCGGTGAGAATGCGGCCGGGTAAGACCGTGTTGACCGTAATATTATACTTGCCGACCTCGCGCGACAGCGTTTTTGCCATGCCGACCACGGCCGGACGCACCCCGTTCGACAGGATGAGACCGTCAAGCGGCTCTTTGACCGACATGGACATGACGCTGACGATGCGGCCCCAGCGCTGCTTTTGCATATAGGGCAGCGCTTTGCGAATCAGCCGGACGGTGCTGAGAAAATTAAGCGCAAAGGCCTGTTCCCAGGCGGCATCATCCATGTCTCCAAAGCCGCCCAATGGCGGGCCACCGGTATTCGGTACGAGGACGTGAACGGTGCCGAATTTGGCAACCGTTTCATCGACCAGTCTTTCTGTTGCTTCAGCTTGTGCAAGATCTCCGGCCACGGCTAATACTTCGACTCCTGTCTCACTTTGAATCTCGCCCGCAGATTTTTCCAAGACCTCTGGGTTACGGGCGCAGACGACGACTTTTGCGCCCTCTTTGGCAAACGCCAATGCAGTCGCCTGGCCAATACCCTTACTGGCACCACCGACAATGACAACTTTATCTTTGAGACCGAGATCCATATATCTCCCCTCGTTCGTTCTCACCGCATCTCTTGTGTGGTCTACAGATACCCTTTTTTCTCATAAAACCCGCGGACCGCGGACTCAAAACCTTGCGGATTATCTCCCATGACCGAATGACCAGCCTTGGGTACGAGGGCGAATTCCGAACCGGGAATCAACTCCTGTAAGTCGCGTGCGCCATCCAGGGAAAAGACGTCGCTCTCCCCACCCTTGACTACGAGGGTCGGACATCGGATTTTTTTGACCGCCGCAGACAGCTCTGCCTGCATCTGTTTGACATCAACCTTACGGTGGCCGTCGCTGAAATACGTATCGTATTTCCAGGTCCACTTGCCCTCTGGAGTCTCTTTGAGATTATACACCACCGTATATTTCCGAATGACTTCGAGCGGACGCCTTGGATTAAAGCGATGAATCACCTCTGCCGCCTGATCCAGAGAGTCGAATTCACGGTAGTTTTTCATAAAGTCACGAATATGCTTGACGCCTTTAGGCTCTACCCGCGGACCGACATCAACGACGACCAGGGCTTCGACTTTGTCAGAATATTTTGCCGTGAAGGCGAGCGAGTTTGCCCCTCCCATCGACATACCGGTCAGAAAGAAACGATCCAGACCGAGCGCAGCGGTGAAGGCATTGGCGTCCTCGACCATGGAGGCGCGTGAATAGTCCTTATCGGCAGCCCAGTCCGTATCCCCATGGCCACGCTGATCGAAAGCCATGACGTGAAAATGGTCAGACATGGCCGCGGCAAACAAATCCCAGGTATGACAGGTCTGCCCGACTCCATGGAGCAGGACTAATGGTGGCTTTTCCGGGCTACCCCAGTCGAGGTAGTGAAACCGCAGTCCGTTCGCCTGAACGTATTGATCCGTGAATTGTTTCGCGTCCGAGTCTGATTCCTGGGCCGTCATGCATCGTCCTCCTTTGGTGCGCTTCCCCTGCACTGTTGAGGGGCTACAATAAAGGAAAATCTGCGTCCGGGAAAGGTATTAGAGCAGTGACCGCACCACCTCGGGCGTGACTTCTCCGAGGTCGGACAAGACGAGGGCCGCCTGACTAAAGTCGTTGTTTTGGGTATATGCGTTCGGTACGGCGATGCAGGCAATGCCGGCTCTGGCAGCCGCTGTGACACCACGATACGTGTCTTCCACAACCACGCACCGCTCGCGGGCCAGTCCGAGCTTTTTTACCGCGGCCAAGAAGGCATCCGGCTCGGGTTTCGCTCGTTCGTAATCCTGACGGGCGACCGTGTGATCGAAAAACCGGTCAAGGTCAAACCGCCGCAGGACGAAGTCCAAATGTTCACGATTGCTATTGGTTGCGACAGTGAGTCCAAAGTGCTGAGACAACTGGGTGAGTGTCTCCTCCACATAGGGCATCAGCGAGGCTTCCGTTTTCAATAACTGAAGAAAAATGGGCGAGCGAAGCTGGCGCAAGGTGGCCGGTGCAACTGGCAATTTGTGCTTTTCTACAATGTATTCGGGGCCGATTCCCCGGGCGATCCAGTGCTCTTCATATTCGCGTTGGGTCACGCTGACGCCATACGACTTGAGCACTTCACTATACGCGCGGTAGTACAGTCCCTCAGAGTCAATCAGAACCCCGTCCAGATCGAAGATTACGCCAGCATCTATCATCCCTCACTCACTTTCTCCAACACACAATTCATTCGTTTCCTATTTTGTAGTATGCTCTTTCACCATAAGCATTCAGTATTGACACTGAATGGTAATTGATATGCCGAATGGCATAAAGGAAAACAATGCTATCAGTATTGACACTGAATGGTAATTGATATGCCGAATGGCATAGAGGAAAACAATGCTATGCAGCATAGAGCATTACCGCTCAGAAGAAATTCTGAGCGCTCCCTGAAAGCAGACCAAGACGATCCGTCCGCAGCCTGGGCCGAGATATTTCGGGAGCTAGGCTTTCCGGCCTACCCTGTTCGGGTCGAAGGGGACATGGTCTGTATTATGGCCCCGGCAGCGGATTGTCCGCGTTTACTCGAAGAGACAATCCGTGAGCCGCTGATTCAACATGGCAAAGCCTTAGGCTATCGGTTCATTACGCTCGATATCGGCCATTTTGTGGAATAAAGGACATCGTGATTACTTCTTAATCAAGGTCCGCCCGAGCCTGCTCCCAGTCCTGACCGTCGAAGAATTCGACTTCCAACTCTTCCAGATTCACGCCATCCACACAGCGCAGATTCACATCGATCATATTGGGATGTGAACGCGGAATATAGTACGAGGAGATCCCACACGCAGAGCAGAAATAATGCTTGGCCGTCTTGGTATGAAATTCATACAGGCTGAGAGCGTCTGGAGAAGACAGCAGTCGGAACTGCCCAGGCTCGACGATCCAGTGCAGAAAACCCTTCTTCCTACAGATTGAGCAATTACAGTCCAGTACCCGGCCAATCTGACCAGAGACCTCAAACCGGACACGCCCGCAATGACAACCACCCATGTAGGTTGGCATATTCTCCTCTTATTATCCTCAAAATTCTCCGCGGAAGACTCACAACTTCTCCTCTGCATAGCAAGAAACAACGGGCCAGAGAAGCTGCCAGGCCCTTGACCCTTTGAGTCCCCAAGCGATATGAGGGAGCAGATCGGGGTGTGGCGCAGTCTGGTAGCGTACTCGCTTGGGGTGCGAGTGGTCGGCCGTTCAAATCGGCTCACCCCGACCACGTTGTCTACGTAAGGAAAGGCGATCACACAGGTGATCGCCTTTCCTTTTTCCCGGCTTTCTGGTGGAATATCGCTATGGTGATTCTGGTGTCGAACGACGATGGTATCCAGTCAGAAGGTATCCGTTGCCTCGAAGAAGCGCTCGCGGGCGTTGGTGAGGTCTATACCGTTGCTCCCGACAAAGAGCAAAGTGCGGTCAGTCATTCTCTGACTTTACATCGGCCCCTGCGGATCGAAGAGGTCGCCCCACACCGCTTTGCCGTCAACGGCACCCCAACCGATTGTATCAATATTGCCGTCAAGGGGTTTTTACCCGTTCGGCCCGACCTCGTGGTTTCAGGCATCAACAAGGGCCCGAATATGGGAGATGATATTACGTATTCGGGCACGGTTGCCGCAGCACTGGAAGGAGCCCTTTTAGGCATTCCGGCCATTGCCGTTTCACTGGTCACATTTACAGCCCCGTACCATTTTCAGGCGGCCGCCGAGTTCTCGGCCATGCTGGCAACAGAAATCCAGACCCCTCGATTTCCAGCGGGCAGCCTGCTGAACGTCAACCTGCCAAACCTGCCGCGAGACCAGATCAAGGGCTATCGTTTTACCCGCCAGGGCAAACGACATTACGGCGAGAATATCGACGTACGCACGGACCCGAGAGGTAGAAAATACTACTGGATCGGCGGCGATGACCTCGGCTTCGATCCCATAGAGGGCTCGGACTGTGTCGCCGTCCACGACGGCTATATTTCAGTCACCCCCTTACGCGCGGACCTCACCCACCAGAGCACCCTCGAAGTCCTTCAAGACGTCCGGCTGCCATGGCGCCAGGAAACAGATTAGCCAACACGCGATGCAGCACATATATCTCGACCATAATGCAACGACGCCCATACGGCCAGAAGTCGTAGAGGCCATGTTACCCTACTTCACAGGGACGTTCGGCAATCCGTCAAGCGTGCATTGGGCTGGTCGTCAAGCCAAACAAGCCCTGGAAACGGCCCGCGATCAAGTGGCGGCGCTGATTGGAGCCAAATCCTCAGAAATACTGTTTACCAGCGGCGGAACAGAGAGTAATAATCTGGCCGTGTATGGGGTACTCAAGCCTCGGGGAGCAACCCCCTTTCGTATCGTGACCACTCCCATCGAACACTCATCTGTCCTGGAAACAGTCAAAGCCCTCGGTACCGACACCGCGTCTGTTGAGGTTGTGACGCTGGCGGTGAATAGCCAGGGGCGCGTCAGTCCGGGCGCTCTTGAAGCCGCCCTGACCCCGGACACTGCCCTCGTGAGCATCGGCCTTGCCAATCACGAGATTGGCACCCTCCAGCCTATCCGAGAGTTGAGCCCTACGATTCGGGAACGCGCTATTCCATTCCATGTGGATGCGGTCCAGGCGGTGGGATAAATCCCCGTTGATGTAAACCAGCTCGGGGTCGATATCTTATCCCTGTCCGCGCATAAAATTTATGGTCCCAAAGGGATCGGGGCGCTCTATGTACGGCGGGGGGCAAGGTTGTCTGCGGTTTTTCGCGGTGGTCCCCAGGAGCGGGAAAAACGGCCCGGCACGGAGAATGTGGCTGCTGCCGTCGGCTTTAGCTGCGCGGCTCAACTCTGCACCCAAGATATTGAATCAACGCACCCGCGTCTGATACATCTCATAGCTCGCCTGTGGGACGGCATACAGCGGCATATCCCGGATGTCGTCCGGCACACGCCAACGCAGGCCTGCTTACCGAATACCCTGAATGTCGGCTTTGCAGGAGCCTCAGGCGAAGGCTTAATGATGGGTCTTGACCTCGCCGGCGTTGCCGTTTCCACCGGCTCTGCGTGTGCGGCAGGGTCGGTTGAGCCGTCTCATGTTCTCTTGGCCGTGGGCTGCGACGAAGCCGGAGCCAAGAGCGCGATTCGGTTTAGTGCAGGCAGGGACACGACTGAAGAAGATATCGAAGCGGTGATACGGATACTGCCCGGTATTGTGGAACGAGTCCGAAAGGCAGGTCGTAGTGGGTGATAGAAACAGCCGCTCAATTCTCTATGACAAACCTTCTCAACAATAATCAAGAGAACCACGGCACCCGTGTCCTCGCAGCGCTGAGTGGTGGGGTGGACAGCGCAGTCGCAACGGCTTTGCTTGTCGAGGCCGGCTACGAGGTTATTGCTATCTCCATGTTGCTCGCCGGTTCAGCCGAGGGCCATGCGGGCAGTTGTTGCTCTATTGATGATTTTCAGGATGCACGCCGTGTGGCCGAACAACTCGGTATTCCGTATTACGTCCTCAACCTGAAAGAAGCCTTTCAAACGCGCGTCATTGATGTTTTCACCCAGGAATATCAGCACGGTCGGACACCGAATCCCTGTCTGCTGTGCAACCGTGATCTCAAGTTTGACCTGTTATGGCAACGCGCGCGTGAACTCGACGCCGCGTATGTGGCTACCGGCCATTATGCCCGGATTGGTTGGGATGAAGTGACTCGGACGGCCCACCTCTTACGCGGGGCAGATCCGTATAAGGATCAATCGTACTTCCTGTTTACCCTCAACCAAGCTCAACTCAAACGCACCCTCTTTCCGGTTGGTCATCTGACCAAAGAGCAGGTCCGGGCCAAGGCATATACGCTGGACTTACGCGTGGCTGAGAAGCCGGAGAGTCAGGATATTTGTTTTGTCCCGGATGGGAATTATGCCCGCTTTCTCGACCAGCGTATCGCCTCTGATCATGTGATATCAGGAGAAATTGTCGATCAGACGGGGCAGGTTTTAGGTTCGCATGCTGGCGTCCATCGCTTTACGATTGGCCAGCGGCGCGGCCTAAGGCTCGGTGGGTTGACGCAGCCGCATTATGTCACCCATATTGACCCTGCGTCCGGCCGCGTGACCGTTGGCACACAGGACCAACTCAAGAGGCACGGCCTTCGGGCCAAGGACGTCAATTGGGTATCGGGCAATCAACCGGACAAAATCCAGGTGGCGGCCAAGATTCGCTATCGTCAGGATCCCATTGCCGCAACGGTCAGCGCTACCACCGCCACCACCGCAGAGGTGTGGTTTCAGGAGGCGTCTCCAGCGATCACGCCGGGACAGGCAGTCGTGTTTTATAACGGTGACCTCGTGCTGGGCGGTGGCTGGATTGAAGGGCCTCTACCGTAAAGGACGCTATATTCATGTCGCTTGCTACCTCGCTTGACGTAACTTCTTCGCCGCACATCTCGCGTCGTGTTGCCATCACCACCCTGGGCTGTAAGGTGAATCAGTACGACGCAGCCACCCTGCAAGAGCGTCTCTCTGCCGCGGGTCACCAGTGCGTCCCTTTTCGCGATGCGGCCGAAGTCTATATCGTCAATAGTTGCACGGTCACCAATCAGGCGGACGCTGAGAGTCGCCAGTTGGTGCGCCGGGCGAAGCGGCGCAACCCGGATGCCCAGGTCATTATGACCGGCTGTTATGCGCAGGTGAGTCCCGAGGCTGTGGCTCACATGCCCGAAGTGGATTATGTTGTTGGTCTCAATCGGCTCGACGACTTGGTTCGTCTGGTTGCTCAGGGGGCCTCCGCCGCGCAGCCGCCAGACCAGAAGATTTTTGTCAGTAAGCTGCGGACCGCCAGGCATGAAGCCACGCCAGGCATCAATACGTTTGGAGCAGAGACCTTTCAGGGTCAGACTCGGGCGTTTCTCAAAATTCAGGAAGGCTGCGACCTTTTCTGTACGTTTTGTATTGTGCCCATGTCACGCGGGAAAAGCCGCAGTATTGCCCCGCGCGTCATCCTGGATCAACTCGACCGCCTGGCCGACCAGGGCTTTCAGGAAGTGGTCCTGACCGGTATTCATCTGGGAGGCTATGGCACAGACCTCAATCCCCAAGTCAATCTCACCTGGCTGCTCGAAGCGCTAGAGGAACGGCGGCCGGTTCCGCGTGTGCGTCTGAGTTCGCTCGACCCGCATGAAATCAGTCCCGCCCTGATACAGCTCCTCATCCACTCCGAGATCCTGTGCCCCCATTTACATATTCCTCTCCAATGGGGGGAAGATTTCATCCTGGCTCGGATGCGAAGGCGATACGACACTGCCCTGGCCAGAGACATTCTGACCGAACTACGGGAGCGTTTACCATACGCGGCCTTGGGGACGGACCTCATTGTCGGGTTTCCCGGTGAAGGCGAGACGGAATTTGCCCAGGGAATGAGATTTTTGGAGGAAAGCCCCTTCACGTATTTTCACGTCTTTCCCTATTCGGTCCGGAGCGGGACAACCGCGGCAAAGTTCACAGACCGAGTCCCCCCATCCATCATCCAGGAGAGAGCAAGGCGGGTTCGTGCACTCGGCGAACGCAAGAAGGCGGCATTCATCCGTCAATTTGAGTCTGAGACTTTATCTGTCCTCTTTGAGCATCAGCGGGACAGAGCCAGTGGGCGACTCAAGGGCTATAGCCGCAACTATCTCAGAGTCCATGCAGACGGCAGCGATGACTATATGAACCGAGAAGTTCCGGTGAGAATGACACGGGCCGATGATGGATTACTGTCCGGTACTATTCTTCAGGACGCCGCATGAGGAATGGTGCTCGCGCTTTAAGACCTATGCCTGATCCGACTGACATGACCGCCCTTCAGTCCATCCTTGGATATACATTTACCAACCCAGCCCTCCTCCAACTCGCCTTAACGCATCGGTCTGCTCAGCTTGAGGCGGGCGAAGAGCAAAACGAAAAACTGGAATTCTTAGGCGATGCCGTTTTAGGACTCGTGATGAGCGACCTCCTTTTCCGCCAGTTTCCTCAATATCGTGAAGGGGACTTATCAAAGATGCGCGCCTCGCTGGTCAATGCGGAAGTGCTTGCGGTCAAAGCCCAGACCCTCTCTCTCGGAGACTGGCTACGTATGGGACGGGGCGAGGAGCGTAGTGGCGGCCGAGGCAAACCCTCCATCCTCGCCGCGGCGTACGAGGCCGTGCTGGGCGCCATCTACCTTGATGGCGGCTTCCCTCCCGTCACCCTGCTCGTCGCCAAGCATTTTGCCGAAGACCTGCAAGAGACAGAGCGGATGGCTGCGTTTGACAGCAAAACCCGTTTGCAAGAAATCACTCAAAAAATATTTAAACAAACCCCGTCCTACGAGGTCATCAAGGTGAACGGGCCGGACCACGAAAAGCGGTTTGTCAGCCAAGTATCCATAGCCGGGGAAATATACGGCCGGGGTGAAGGACGCAGCAAAAAACGCGCGCATCAGGCAGCGGCGTCCCAGACCCTCGAACTGCTGAAGCATAAGAATCTCACGTCACTGAAAGACGTATAAATCGGGGTATGCTCTATTCCTTTCTGCGCCCGCTGTTTTTCGCTCTCGACCCCGAACACGCCCACCATCTGTCAATCAATGCGCTGAAACTGCTTCAAGCATCCCAGCGGGAACCAGCGCCAGCATTCAGCCATCCACGACTTGCCCAAGACCTCTGGGGCCTCCGCTTCCCCAATCCTGTCGGCCTGGCAGCTGGCTATGACAAAAATGCGGCGGTTCCCCTGGTCTGGTCCACCTTGGGGTTCGGGTTTACGGAATTAGGCACAATCACAGCCAAAGCCCAACCGGGTAATCCAAAGCCGCGTATCTTTCGTCTTGCTCAAGACAGGGCGCTCATTAACCGTTTGGGTTTTAACAACGATGGCGCGCGCGCTATCGCCGAGCGTTTGCCGTCTCTTTTGACTCCTCAAGGTTCTCGACCTATTCCCCTGGGGTTCAATATCGGCAAATCAAAAATCACCCCCCTCAGTGATGCCGTGGCGGACTATCTCGAAAGTTGCGAAAAACTCCTCCCTTTTACAGACTATCTGGTTGTGAACGTCAGCTCCCCCAACACGCCAGAACTCCGTAAACTGCAAGAGGCCGAACGATTGGGCCGATTACTCGAAGCCCTCCTTGCCTCTACGCGACAGTTCGCCGAGACGGAGCATACTTCTCCCAAACCCCTCTTGGTCAAAATCGCCCCGGACCTTGACGCGGCCGCAATTGAAGAAATCGCCCAGCTTGCTCTCTCTGTCGGCGTCTCCGGCTTGATTGCGACAAATACCACCGTTGAGCGGTCCGGACTCCGCGCAGGATCACATGAAGCCGGCGGTCTGAGTGGCCAGCCCCTCGCAGTACGCGCGCGCGCAGTGCTACGCACTGTCTATCGCGCGGTTGAAGGCAGACTGCCCATCATTGGTGTGGGCGGGATATTCTCGGCAGAGGAGGCATACGAGCGGATACGTGCCGGGGCATCATTGGTCCAGATTTACACCGGGATGATTTATGAAGGTCCTTTTCTCGCCCAGCGTATTGTTCGGGGACTGATACGAATTATAGAGCGAGAAGGGCTGCCCCATCTCCGAGACGTAGTCGGCAGCGACGTCTAATCTCTCTGAGTCAGCAGAGCGGTCGAGGGCAACCTAGATTGCATAGGCCTCCATACTCTGGCTGCGATTCAGTCCACAACACACCCCTGCGCCAAATCAGAAAACAACGCCCAGCGCTCAATGCTGCGCGGCTCCTCAATAAGACCGCTGGTCAGGCCCACGAAGGTGAGATCCCGAACCGGGTCGGTCCAGGCCATGATGCTGCTGGCGCCGGCATGTCCGTATGCCCGTGGCGAGGCGAGCGTACCAAAATATGAGGGGAAGATACCGCTCCCGCGCACCCAATACCCTAGGCCGCGATTCGCCGGGGCGAACGGCCATTGTTTGGCCACGCGCATGGGTTCGATCAGTCGGTCTTCCATATCACCGGTATGAATTGTGGTCGCCAGCTCAACCAGAGCTGGACTGAGCAAACGGACGCCGTCAAGCTCGCCCCCGTTGAGCCACATTTGGTAGAAACGCGCCAAATCATACACAGTGGAATACGAGCCACCGCCCGGAATAGCTGCGGCCTGCACTTCAGGGGCGTTGAAGGCTTCCAGAAACGACATGGGAAACGGAACGCCACCCTCATCGAGTGCTTGGACTGGCACCCGGCGTTCTTGCATATCGGACCGGACGCCCATGTAGGAATCGTGCATGCCTAATGGGCCGTACAGATCCTCTTGGCACATTTGGGCAAAGCTGCGCTTACCACCGTCTACCCGGCGGGCAATCTCAGCTAAAATCCACGACCCCGTCAGCGCGTGATAGTGTACGGCTTTCCCCGGTTCAAACTCTAACGGCTGGGCGCAGATGCGGGCGATCGTGGCGTCCCAATCTCCCCACTTTGACATCGGCCAGTCCAGGGCCATGGTCGGGAATCCGGCCGTGTGGGTCATCACCTGAGAAACGGTGACACCCCGCTTGCCGGCAGCGCCAAACTCCGGGATGTAATCCGCGACCTTATCAAACAGCTTGACCCCACCCTGGTCAACTTTCATGAGTAACATCGTGGCGGTGATGGGCTTGGTGGTTGAAAACAAACAGAAGATATCATCCGTTTTCGCCATCCGACCCTTGGGCGGTTCAGAGTGGCCCAGCGCTCGCGTGGCAGCGATCTTGCCGTGCCGGGCAAGCAGAAACGTGCCGCCAAACAACCAGCCTTCCTCGATTTTACGCTCCACTACTGAAAAAAAACGCTCGACCCGGGCCGGGTCCATGCCAACTGCTTGGGGTTCAACTGTTTGCATGCTGCATCCTCTCTTTGGTAAATGTCTGTAGCGCTCCGGCTAGGCCTCTGGTGGCTTTATCGTCATGCCCATAATGTTATAGCCACCGTCAATATGCACGATCTCACCGGTAATTTTTTCAGCCATGGGACTGCATAAAAACAGAGCCACTTTGCCCGCATCAGTGTTTCGAATTTCCTCTCGCAACGGCGCATATTCGCGCATATGATTCTGCATAATTTCGAAACCAGGGATACTGGTTCCAGCCTTAGTCGCAGTCGGACCGGGTGAAAGACCATTGACTCGGATGCGATGCGGCGCCAGGTCAAAGGCAAGATTCCGGATGATATTGTCGAGCGCGGCCTTGGTAATACTCATGAGCTGGTAGCCGGGAATGACCTTTTCGCCCGCGTAATAGGTCATGGCCAAAATGCACCCGCCCCGGTCCTTCATGAGCGGGAACGCGCCCCGTGCCAACGTAATCAGCGAATACGCGCTGACGTCCATGGCCAAAGCAAAATCCGCACGCGAGATGTTCACAAAACGCTGGCCAAAAGACGTTGGCGGAGCATACGCAATGGAGTGAATCAGATAGTCCAGATGCCCGAACTCCTGCTCGACCTGGTCGAACAGCCGCTCAACCTGTTCGTCCTGACTCACATCGCACTCGGCAATCAGCGGATTATTCAGTTGGTCCGGGATATCTCCCATCATACGCCGGACGGCCTTACGCTGAATGGAGAGGGCAATCCGAGCGCCGCCATCGTTGAGCATCTTGGCGATGGGCCAGCCTATGGAATGTTCGTCTAGCACCCCCGCGACCAAGGCGGTTTTCCCAGAGAAGTCAAGCAAGTTTCCCACATTTGCATTACGATCAACCATTCTCCCTCCAGTTTTCTCCATACGGCCCTTGCGCCCTGGAATACTTCACACAAACTTTCTGCGGTGCGGAAGGGTCAGAGCCAGCAGAACAAGAAGTATCACGGCATAGAACAGACCGAAGCCAACGATGTGCTCGGACTCGTTATAGACCTGTGCCCATATCACGTATGAGACCAGCATATAACCGGCGCTGAATACGACCAGATGCCAGCCAAAACGCCGCATTGTCCAGAGATGATATGCGAGGCTGCCCGCAACCAGCAGTTGTAAGGCGTGCATGAGTTGGGCAGACAGGCCGAACACGCGAAAGCCCAAAATGACACTGACCGGACCTTCAGCATAAGGCCGTTCAAACGGGGCAATAATGTCCCAGACAATAAACAGGCCCGCATAGGCAGCGACCAGACACGCCGCAATAGTCACCATAAGCGGACGTGTCGGACGAGACGAATAGCGGGGCTGAGTATGCGTCGCGGCCATCAAGCACAAAGACCCTCAAGGGAGTCTTTCCCCGGTGTTTATTGCCCGGTGAATCGGGGCTCCCTTTTCTCCACAAAAGACTGAATAGCCTCTCTATGGTCTGCCGTATGAAAACAGTGCTTTTCTATTGATAGGGAAGTATCAAGAACGAGGTTGACCGTATCACGGAGAATTTTATTCACCGAGACCTTGGTTCCCCGAATCGCCATACGCGGGCCATTCGCCATTCGGGTCGCAAAGGCCGTGGCTTTTTCCATAAGCTGATCCGCGGGAACGACATGGTTGACAAGACCGATACGCTCGGCCTCTTCGGCTTTCACTAAGTCGCCGGTCATGAGAAACTCCTTGGCTTTAGCCGTCCCAATCAACCAGGGCCAGATAATAGCTCCCCCGTCTCCGGCAACCACTCCGACGCGGACATGAGGGTCACCAATTTTTGCGTTATCCGCCGCATAAATGACATCGGAGAAGAGCGCCAGGGTGGCGCCCAAACCGGTTGCCGGACCGTTGACCGCGGCGATAATCGGCTGTTCCACTTCCAGCATGTCGATAATGATTTTGCGCGCCTCAATGAAGAGCGCGTCCAACTGCGCGGACGTCATATCCTGGAACCACTTGATATCGCCACCCGCACAGAACGCGCGGCCTTTACCCGTCAGCACCACAGCCTCTGTCTCAGTATCCTGGGCGATATCGGCGAAGATCTGGGACAGTTCGGTATGCAACTGGGCGTTAATCGCATTCAGGGCTTGCGGACGGTTGAAAGAGACCGTCAACACCCTCCCTGCGCGTTCCGCGTGGAGACATTCGTAACGGCTATAGTTCATCGGCTCTCCCTCCTTTTCTTCTTGACCCTTTTCTTCTTGACTGGGGCAGCCTATCATCAGGGCGGCTTATTATCGGCCAGGCAGCATAAACGATCAAGGGAAGGTGTCATGCGGATTTACTTTTGCCGACAGGGTTTGACCTATGTGTGCCGTATCCTTCAACAGGAACTGCCTGAAGATGACGTTCTTGATTGTTCCCCCGATGCTGTTCCGGAAGCGTCTCAGAACGCGGATGTCTTGATCCCAACGGTCTCACCTATCGGCGGCGCTGCGCTGCGTTCACCCCGATTGAAGCTCGTCCAGCAGTATGGCGCGGGTTTGGACTCGGTCGATATTCCGGCGGCTACCGTTGCAGGTATCTACGTGGCGAATGTACCAACGGCCGGAACTGGCAATGCCGAGTCCGTTGCCGAGCTTGCCCTGTTTTTCATGCTCGGTCTGGCCAGAAAATACCGGCAAACTCAAGAGAGTATTCAAAACAAAGTCCTGGGGTCACCGATGGGGCACGCCCTCAAGGGTAAAACGGTCGCCATTATTGGCTATGGTGGCATTGGGCGGGCCCTTGCCCTGCGTTTGACCGGCTTTGAAATGCACATCCTGGCTGTTTCCCGCCGGGGACCAACGGCAGACAAGTCGGATGACGGTCCGCCAATCGCCCATCACGTTGCGCAGGACGGGTTTCATGCCGTCCTGCGAGAAGCCGATTTTGTCATTACCGCCCCGCCTCTGAATGACAAAACGCGTGGCCTCATGGGCCAGGCCGAGTTCGCCTGCCTGAAGCCGGAAGCCTTTGTGATCAACGTCGCCCGCGGGCCGGTATTAGACTACGCGGCCCTGCTGGCCGCCCTGCGAGAAGGCCGCATTGCCGGCGCGGGTCTGGACGTGTTCTGGTTTGAACCCTTTGACCCGAACGACGAAATTTTTCAGTACAACGTGCTGGCGACCCCGCATATAGGCGGCGCAACCGACGTCAGCCTCCAAGGCATAGCCAAGCGGGTGGCTGAGAATGTAAACCGGCTGCGCAGGGGCGAAATGCCTCTGAACTGCGTCAACGCGGAGGTGAAGCCGAAGGGGTAATTTCCAAAATATTCCCGGTATCCAGGTATACAGAGATCAATGAGAACGCCTTTCCACCTCGAAGTTGCCGCATAGATTTCTGTTTCCAAACCCAACAATAAAAAAGGCGGAGAGTTTTCTCCTCTCCGCCTCGTATCAGGTTACGGAATGAACGCTACGATCGTTGTTCTGACGGGATATACTGGGATTGGTGACCTCCGGTGTATACCTGTGTCGGTCGGAAGATGCGATTGTTCTTGAGCTGCTCGTGCCAATGAGCCAGCCAGCCAGCCACCCGGGCGATGGCAAAGATCGGTGTGAACTGGTCGATGGGAATGTCCAGCTTGTCATAGACTACGCCGGAGTAAAAATCGACGTTCGAGGCAATCCCTTTTGCTCCAACCCGCTCGCTGATGATCTTCTCAACCTCTTGGGCGACCTTGTACAGCGGATGCTCACCTTTGGCTTCAAACAGCTTGAGGGCCAGACCTTGCAGAGCGTTTGCTCGTGGGTCCTTGACCTTGTAGACCCGGTGGCCCATGCCCATGATTTTTTGTTTGGCAGCCAGACGCGCTTCGATAAACGGCTTGGCATTGTCCACTGTTCCGATCTCCCGGAACATCTTGAGCGCTTGCTCATTGGCTCCGCCGTGGAGGGGGCCGGTCAGGGCACCAATGGCCGACGATACCATGGTATACGGGTCGGCCTCGGTGGAGCCGACGACCAAGCCGCTGAACGTCGAAGCATTCATCGTATGCTCAGCGTGTAGAATCAGGCATACGTCCATAATTCGTGCATCAAGCGGGTCGGGCTCCTCCTCGTTTAGCATCCACAGAAAATTCGCCGCATGAGACAGATCGTCCCGTGGCCGGACTGGTTCGTCGCCGTGGCGCATACGCTCAAAGGCCGCCACAATGGTCGGCATCTTGGCAACGAGACGAATGGTCGACCAATAGCGCTGCGTTTCATCTCGGATGTCCCGGGCTGGATAAAACATGCCCATCGCAGCCACCGCGGCCTGTAGCATGTCCATGGGATGACCATTTTCCGGCATGCATTTCATCATATCGAGAATGCGATACTTGACCCGCCGGTGGGTACGCAGATCTTGATCAAAGTTCTTGAGTTCGTCATGAGTGGGCAGTTTCCCAAACAGGAGCAGATACGCCACCTCCTCATAGGTGCTCTTCTCAGCCAGCTCCTCAATTGAGATGCCACGGTATTCCAGGATGCCCTCCAGGCCATTAATGAAGCCGATTTCCGACTCCATAATGGGCACCCCTTCTAGTCCGGGTACCAGTTTCTCCATACATCAACCTTTCTGCACGTTCACCAATCTTTCACAGGTAAGCCAGGATACGACCTTAGCCCATCTGTTTGTTAAACGATTCGAGATCAAAGTAATCGCGCCAGGCAGAGATCTTGCCATCCGTAATTTCAAATATGCCCGCCACAGGTAAGGAAATCGTCTTTGGTCCCACGACAAAGGTATCAACCCGCTCGTTCATCACCACGTTTCCCGATGAGGTAGTATACTTGATCTCGAACTGCGCGCTTTGCGCATTCTTTAAGAACGGCTCGGCAAAGGCGCGGATTGCGGCGTGGCCGACACAGGGCTCCATGGGGATATTGTGATAGAAGCAATCTTCGCTCAGATAGCCCAACAGTTCATCCACGTTCAGGTTTGACCAGGCGTTACAGAAATCCGTAACCAATTTTTCGTTTTCTGCACTCATAACAAGATCCTCCTTCGATATTGGTTGGACGCTGGGACCCCAACCGCCCTGCTATTCCTATCGGAAATGGGACATACATAGCAAGCCTCTATTATCTGATTCGGTTTTTCAGGTTGTGTTGACGCCCGAGCAACCCTTGTTTACTCTGCGCGGATGGCTGATTTTTATCACCCCTTTGCTCCAACAGCAGACATGCTTCGTGCCCGCCGACCTGAAGTCAGCGAGATTCTCCCCAACCTCTTTGTTGGAGAATATCCGAGCGTTGAAGATGTTCCGTGGCTCAGACAAACCTTCGGAATCTCTGCTGTTTTAAGCCTCCAGGATGCCGAGGATCTCACCCTGAAGGGACTGGATATCACAGCCCTTCACACCGCCTACCGCACCAATCAGATAACATTCTTCCGAACGCCTGCGGCCGATTATGATTGTGACAGCTTGGCCGAGGCTCTACCTCAGGCCCTTGAGTTACTCCAGACCAACCTCCAGAGTGGCAACCGGGTGTTCCTCCACTGTAATGCCGGCTGCAATCGTGCCCCGACGGTTGCGATTGCCTATCTGCACGTCTATCACGCCATGTCACTCGAAGAAGCACGCGACTTTTTTAAGGCGCGTCGTCCCTGCGGCCCATATATGAAGGTGTTGTATCGTCATTTTGGCCAAGAGACCGGGTACGAAAGCTAAAAAAAGCTCGCAAAAACACTATCCGCTACCAGCAACCCCTTGGGGGTGAGTCTGACCTTTCCCGCGCTCTGGGTCATAAGTCCTTTGCTCACCATGTCGGCCGCGTGCGGAAACTGCTCAAAGAAGGGCTGTCCAAACCGCCTCGCAAATCCACTCAAGGACATGCCATCCATCTGGCGGAGGTTGAGAAAGAGAAACTCGCCACGCGCCTGCTCTTGGGTCAAGTGTTCGACATATTGGTCTGCCCGACCCGTAGAGAGCGCCAACTCCATATAGGCTTTTGGACTTCGTATATTACTCCAGCGTGTCCCCCAGCCTCGCGTACACGAGAACGAATGTGCTCCAGCTCCCAGCCCGAGATAGGCCCCGCCTTGCCAGTAGTGCAGATTATGTTGAGACGCGTATCCGGGTCGGGCAAAGTTGGAAATCTCATATCGCTCATAACCGTGGGCGGCGCATGCCGCCTGGACTTGGGAGTACATGGCGACCTCGGTCTCTTCATCCACCGGTTGCAATATCCCTTTTTGTCGCATTGCATAAAATGGAGTGTTCTCCTCATAGGCCAAACCATACATCGAGATATGCTCTGGTTCACAGCCAAAGGCCTGGTTGAGGTCGCGTGTAAGCAAGTCCAGCGTCTGATTTGGCACACCGAATATGAGGTCGATATTCAGGTTGAAGAACTTGGCGGCTCTGGCAAGCTCGATTGTCTGCAGCGCCTCCTCTCTCGTGTGGATTCTACCCAGTGTCCGCAGCACAGACGGCTCAAATGATTGAATACCGAGACTCAGGCGGCTCATCCCGAGCGCCCGATACCCAGAGAGCGTGTCGAGCGAAACCGTAGCCGGGTCAGCTTCAAGAGACACCTCTAGGTCAGGGGCCAGCGGACAGTGGTCGGCGACGCAGGTGAGAAAATGCTCCAGCGATGCCGGCTGAAAGAGCGACGGTGTTCCACCACCGAAATAGATGGTCTCAAGCGTTTCGCCCTGCCAGGGCGGAGCCTGCATATAGCAGGCAAACTCTTTGCACAGGGCATCGATATAACGTGCCTCAGGCCAGCTTTGTACAGCGTAGGCGTTAAAGTCGCAGTAGGGGCATTTACTGAGACAGTAGGGAATATGTACGTAGAGGGAAAAGGGCACGGCTCAGCCTACTTCCTAAATTTTCTCAGGACGGCAACCACAATACCGCGTACTTCTACCTCCCCTTCCCGCGCAAGAATCGGCTCCATGCTCGGGTTGGCGGGTTGGAGGCGAATCAGGCCATCAGCTTGTCGATGGAATTTCTTGACGGTGGCCTCACCATCGATAAGAGCAACAATGGTTTCTCCGTTGTCCGCACTGGGGTGCGGCTCGACAACGATAAAATCACCGTCGAGAATACCCTCGTCAACCATCGATGCGCCCCGGACACGGAGCGTAAACGCGTTGTGTGGTCGACGGACGAAATCAACGGGCACCACAAGTCTCGCCTCGGTTTCCAGGGCCTCAATGGGCGAGCCCGCCGCCACTTCTCCCAGCAGCGGTAGTTCAACGGCTTCGACTGAATTTTCAGGCGGCGCGAGCTCGATGGCTCGGCTCAGGTTCCACGTTCTGGTAATCAGACCTTTGCGTTCGAGATTACTCAAATGCTTATGGACTGTTGCCAGCGAGGAGAGGCCGAAGTGGGCACCAATTTCCTCAAGGGTTGGGGCATAACCATGTTCTTCAACATAGGCGGCCAGATAGTCCCAGATTTCCTTTTGTCTTCGGGTCAGCGTCATCATGCTCTCTTGTCAGCGTTATGCCAGCGAACAGAAGGCGAATCAAGCCGGCCGGCGGCACGCCGCCCCCCTCTCAGCCTGTTTCCATTGTCAAAGCCAAGTTTTAGTGATAGGGGCTGCGTGGGATACTGAGTGAAACGAGCCACGTGATGCGGTATGTCGTTCTGATACTCGTCAACCTGCTTCTTCTTATTCAGCCGCTCTCCTCCGGCTTTGCCAAGGAGCCCCTAAAAGAAAGTCTGGAAGAATTTATAGCCGGCGTCCAAAAAGTCATAGAGCAGACGGAACCTGTTTTTCGAGACAGCATCTTGCTTCAGTGGGCAAAGCTCACCTTTGGTATACGGCATATGACCTATATTGTGGACACCCGCGACCCAGAAAAAACCCTCGGTATCGTCACTTTTACCTGCAAAGTGACACAGAGCGACTTTTTTGAGACCAGGGAAGAAGCTGAACAGGCGCCCATCAAAAATATGATTCCACGCCTTATCCCATGTCGGGCAACCTATGAGTGGAAAGCAGATAGGTGGGAGTATACTGGTGGGGCAACCTATATCCGCGGCGGCGACTGGAAGCCCATCCCCACCGATAAACCCGATGCCTTTCCCCAGCTCTACTTCGACCTGATGAAAGGTTCGTCCAACAGCCCACCGGCAGAGGCGTTACCGGAGCAGTCGCCACACGCCCTCAGGCAAGATGTCGCAGCTTGATTTCGGGAATCGATGGCCATATGGCAGATAACTCTCGTCCCGCAGCAGAAGCACTCCACGCTGTGCTGAGGAGTACCGTTTGCGGATGATGGACGCGCTTGTGCACGGCATAGGGCGCCATACCCTCAAGAGAACGCGCTAATGGCTCACCCACCGAGTTCTTTCTCAACGTCTCACCAACAGAGCGTTCCGCTTCGAGCCGGCGTTGTCGGCGTGGGCTATCTGGGCCGTTTTCATGCCCAAAAATATGAACGTTTGGAGGGCGTCGATTTAGTTGGCGTTGTCGATACCAATGCCGCGCGAGCTGAGGAAGTCGCCCAGGAATGTCAGACCTCAGCCCAGACCGACTATCGCGCGCTGTTTGGGAATGTAGACTGCGTCAGTATCGCCGTACCAACCCAACTGCACGCCACAGTCGCCCATGACTTCCTCGTGCAGGGTATTGACGTCCTGGTTGAAAAACCCCTCACGGCAACCGGCGCCGAAGGCCGTCGCCTCGTTGACCTCGCGGCTGAGCACGGCTGCGTACTCCAAGTCGGACATTTGGAACGCTTTAACCCCGCCCTCCGGTCGTTGACCGGTATATTAACTGCACCACGCTTTATTGAGTGTCATCGCGTCGCGCCCTTTATTGAGCGCGGGACAGATGTTGATGTGGTGCGGGATTTAATGATTCACGACTTGGACGTGATTCTCAGCCTGGTCCGTTCACCGGTTGTCTCCCGCGAGGCGTTTGGCGTGCCCGTCCTGACGGACGAACCGGATATCGCGAATGTCCGCCTGCGGTTTGCTTCGGGCTGCATCGCGAATGTTACTGCCAGCCGGGTGGCCCTCAAGCGAGAACGGAAGATGCGCGTTTTCCAGCCCGACACCTATCTTGTTGTGGATTATGGCGCGCATACCATACGCATTTGTCGCCGCGAGCCAGCAGCAAACGAGACAGCCATGCCCAACCTCTCTTTTGAAGAGCGTGTGGTAGGGGGAGAAGACGCGCTGGAAGAAGAAATCAGAGCGTTTCTCCGTTCCGTGCAGGACCGCAGCACGCCGCTGGTCAGCGGTCTGGACGGCCTCCAAGCCCTGGAAGAGGCTGAGCGCGTTGTTGAAAGCTTGGAGATTCCCTAGTGCGGATTCTGCTCGTTGCTGGGGAAGCTTCAGGTGACGTGCACGGAGCCGATCTTGTCTTAGCCCTGAAGGCACAGCAACCGCAGCTTGACATCTTTGGGGTGGGTGGACCGGCTCTGCGGGCGGCCGGTATGCAGACCCTGGTCGATTCGGCAGCCATCGCCGGCATGGGCTTGTTCGAGGCAGCCGATAAGCTCACCGCCCTGTTGCGAACCTATCGCGAACTGACCCATATCCTGCGTACACATCCCCCGGATTTGTTGGTGCTGATCGATTTTCCAGAGTTTAATTTGCGGCTGGCAAAAGTCGCCAAGCGAGTCAACGTCCCCGTCTTTTACTATATTAGCCCTCAGGTCTGGGCCTGGCGGAGGAGACGGGTCTATACGATTGCCAAGCGGGTGGACCTACTTGCCGCCGTGTTTCCGTTTGAGCCGGACTTTTACACCGCACATGGCTGCTCGGTTGAATTTGTGGGCCATCCGCTGGTCGGTCGCGTCCGGCCAACCCGTTCTCGGGCCGACACCCTGCGTCGCTACCACCTCGACCCGGCTCGTAAGACGATTGTCCTGCTGCCGGGTAGTCGAACACAAGAGGTGCGCTATTTACTCCCTCCGCTCCTTCGCGTAATAACCGCTCTGGACGATTCGTATCAATTTATTCTCGCCGTCGCCTCAACGCTTGACCTCGACCGAATCGAAACTACGGTCCGCTCCCACTCGGCCGCCATTCAGATTGTCCAAGGGGATACCTATAACGTCGCGTATGCCGCCGACCTCGCTATCGTGGCCTCTGGCACTGCTACGCTGGAGATGGCCCTGCTCGAACGGCCCATGGTGATTGTGTATCGTCTGGCTCCAGTGACCTATGCCCTGGCTCGTTTGTTTGTCCACGTCCCCTTCATTGGCATGCCCAATCTCATTGCCGAGCGACAGGTTGTGCCCGAGTTGATTCAAAGTGCCGTCACACCAGAGCGGATTGCCACTGAGGCGCGACGGTTGCTAACCGATGCACGGGCATATAGCGTTGCCCAAGAAGGGTTGCGAGAGGTACGGACTAGGCTCGGGGAGCCTGGAGCCGCCAAACGTGCGGCGGACTTGATTTTCAATTTATTGGCCAAGCGCTCATTGAGTCTCGTGGAGTTATGACTGTTTACCGGCGTCTGCTGTTGTATTTGCGACCATACCTCTACCGTGCGTTTCTTCCCGCAGTCGTGTGCATGGTCTTGTTCAGTGCTACAAACGGCATATTGCCCTTTCTGGTCGAACATGTGTTTGACGATATTTTTGCCGACAAGAATCTCGCTGCCCTCAAAACCCTTCCTCTCATTATTATCCTGACCTTCAGTTTTCGGAGTGTGTGTAATTTTGGTCATATCTATCTGATGGAATACGTGGGCCAACGGATCGTTGAAGATTTACGCAATACCCTCAATGCCCATCTTCAATCGCTCTCCCTGTCCTTTTTTCAGCGCCACCCAACGGGCACTCTGATATCGCGGGTAACGAATGACACCCTGCTCGTCCGCCAGGCGCTCACCCAAGCCACGGCGTCAATGATGCGGGATGCGACAACGCTGGTGGTCTTGGTGACGGTAGCGTTTATCAAGGATTGGGTTCTCGCCAGTATCGCCTTCATTGCCTTTCCCGCAACCATTCTGCCGCTCATGCGGATCTATCAAAAGGTCCGTCGTTTGAGTCGCAAAGGCCAAGGCTCACTCGGGTATTTGTCAGCCTTGTTGCAAGAGACCATCCAGGGGACACGCGTGGTCAAAGCTTTTGGCATGGAAGACTATGAACGACAACGCTTTGCCGCCGAAAATCACAGGCTGTACAAGCACGCCATTCGGGCGGGACGCCTCAAGGCATTCGTGCCTTCCATGGTCGAACTCCTGGCAGCCTGTGGCATTGCCGGGGTTGTCTGGTATGGCGGGCTGAGTGTCATTGAGGGGGAGCGTACCCAGGGTGAATTTGTGGCGTTTCTGACGGCCATGCTGCTGATCTATCAACCCTTCAAGCATCTCACCCGAACGCAGACCGCCGTGCAAAACGGATTGGCTGGGGCAGAACGGTTGTTCGAGGTCTTGGACGAGGGCAGCGATGTTCGAGACCGGCCGCAGGCGCACGGCCTGTCACGCTTCAGGCAGCGTATCCAGTTCCACGATGTCTCCTTTCGCTATCAAGAGGAGTGGGTCTTACGACATATCAACCTCACAATAGACACAGGGCAGGTAGTGGCCTTAGCCGGCCCCAGTGGAGGCGGCAAGAGTACCCTGGCCGATTTGATTCCGCGCTTCTACGATGTCAGTGAAGGACAGATCACGGTAGACGGAACGGACCTCCGCAACCTGACCCTCGCCTCATTGCGCTCCCAGATTGCCGTGGTCACCCAAGCCACTTTTTTGTTTAATGACACCGTACGCAATAATATTGCCTACGGCATGCCGCAACGGCCCGAGGAGGAGATTATTGCCGCGGCCAAGGCCGCCCATGCCCACGACTTCATCATGGCGCTCCCGGAGGGATATGCGACACAGATTGGTGAGCTCGGAGTGCGGCTGTCCGGAGGTCAGCGCCAACGGCTCGCTATTGCCCGGGCACTCTTGAAAAACGCACCTATGTTGATCCTTGATGAGGCAACCTCTTCCCTTGATAATGAATCAGAACGCCTAGTCCAAGATGCCATCGAACGCCTGATGGTTGGGCGGACCGTACTGGTGATTGCCCACCGCTTATCAACCATTCAGAAGGCCGACCGGATTGTGGTCCTAGACAATGGGCGCATCATGGAAGAAGGGCCGCATGAGGAACTCTTGGCGCACAACACCCACTATCGACGCCTGTATGAGCTTCAGTTTCGTGCCGAGCCGCGTTCGGCTGCCTGACACCTATGCTGAATTCAACTCAACCTCCCGCTGGCCCTACCACGGCTCACTCTTTACCCCACCCGTTCAGCCGACAGCCACACTTCCCATTCGGTGAAGAGCTCAAAATTCGTCTCTGGGCAGGTCTCGCCTTTGCGCTGCTGTGGTTCCTCAAGGTGACGACCAGGAAATGTTATGTCGGTGTAGACGATTTGTTCGCGCGCTGGGAACGGGGCGAACAGGTTATTCTGGCCTTTTGGCATAGCCGTATCGTGCTCATGCGCTTTGGCTATCGCGGCTCAAAGGCCTGTATCATGAATAGTATCCACCGTGACGGAGAAATTATCACTCGCGTGCTCAAGCGCTTCGGTATTGCTGCGGTCCGAGGCTCGTCTTCTCGCGGTTGGGTCAGCGGACTCAAAGGTCTGATCGAGGCGTATCGACTCGGTTACGATCTTATCGTTGTTCCAGATGGACCCCGTGGACCTTGCCAGCAGGCCAAATCCGGCGTACTCCAGCTTGCCCGCGCCACCGGCGCGCCTGTATACCCGACCGCGTATAGTGCGGCGTGGCATATCAGAATTGGGAGTTGGGATCGTCTCATGATCCCCTTCCCCTTTAGTCGAGTCGTCTACGTGGTGGGGTCGCCTATCTCCGTTCCAGCAGAGACGACCCCCGCGCAACTGGAACAGAAGCGACAAGAACTGGAAGAGCGTTTGCGGACTATCACCGGGCAGGCCGACACGTATTTCGCACACTCATGAGTCTCGCGGTTTACAATGTTCTTTTGACGGCCCTCATTGTTATCGCCTTTCCGTTTGCGGTCATGGCGCTCATTCTGAGGCCGCGCTATCGCATCGGCTTGGGGCAACGACTCGGACGGCTACCCTCGGACGTTATCCAGCTGACACAGGGTACAGCACCGTTCTGGCTCCACACCCCCTCGGTTGGTGAGCTCCTCGCCACTCGGCCCTTCTTATACGCGCTGAAGGCGCGCTTCCCAGACACGCCGCTTGTAGTTTCAGTGCAAACCACGACGGCCTATCAAACCGCAATGGAACGGTGTCCCGAAGCAGATGGGGTGTTCTATTTCCCACTCGATTATCCGCTTGTGAGCCGGCGCGTCCTCAAACGGATCGGACCACAGGTATTCTTTTTCACCGAGACGGAGATATGGCCAAATATGTTGGCGAGCCTTGCACGCCAACGTATACCGGCCCTCCTGGTGAGTGGCCGCTTCTCCAGACGCGCACAACAGCGCTATGGTCTGCTCTCCCCCGTCTTTCGTCCAATCTTGCAGAGCATTACCGCATATTGCATGCAGACCCAGGAAGATGCGCAACGTCTTATTGCCGCTGGCGCAGATGCGCAACGTGTGCAGGTGACAGGCAATTTCAAGGTTGACGGCGTGAATACCGCTGGAGATGTAGGCAGGGCAATCCTGGCCCAGACAGGTTTAGGCGACCGGCCACTACTTATTGGCGCAAGCACCCATGATTCCGAAGAGGCCGCCCTCCTCCAAGCCGTTCGGGAGCTTCGAGGCGATCTGCCCCATCTTCTGTTACTTCTTGCTCCCCGGCATCCCGAACGATTTTCTTCAGTTGAGGCATTATTACAACGGCAGAACTGGCGCTATATCAAACGCAGTGCGTACTCTGCGCCGGCCCCCCCTGACACCGAAGTGTTTCTCTTAGATACACTCGGCGAGCTTGTCAGTTTCTATGCTGCGGCTTCTCTCGTCTTTGTTGGTGGCAGTCTGATTCGAGGTCCTGGCGGGCATAGTATGATTGAACCGGCTCTTGTCGGAGTCCCGGTCTGTTTTGGTCCGTATACGCATAATTTTTCGTCGATTGTCGCAGAGCTGAAAAAAGCCCACGGAGGGATTGAAATTTACGACGCGCGCAGCTTGTATGACGCCGCTCTACCGTTGCTGACCGATGCCAACTTACGACAGAAAACAGGAGCGCTGGCACGCAAAACCATTGAGCAGCAACAAGGCGCGGTTGAGCGCACCTTAGACGTTGTCCTTCAGCACTGTTCGACCTACGCTCCTTCCCACTCCTAGCCTGCGTATGATTTCTCTCCAGCGTCTCGTCCAGAAAATCTGGACTCGTCAGGGCTTCCTCGGCGTGTTGGGCTGGCTGGTGGCCGTTCCACTTTCGATCCTGTTCTCGTCCGTCGTCCGAGTCCGTAATTTTTTATACGAGAAGGGTATCTTTCGTAGTGAGCAGCTTCCCCTTCACATCATTAGCGTAGGTAATCTTACCGTTGGCGGAACGGGGAAGACACCCTTTGTTCTCTGGCTCGCTCGTTTGCTGTACGCTCAGCATCACCGGGTCGCCATTCTTTCAAGAGGCTACAAGGGGCAGAATAAAGGAGTCACAACAGTGGGTACGGACGGTCGAGTCCAAGCAACGCCGGAGGAGGTTGGAGACGAAGCCGTGATGCTGGCCAGAACCTTTTCCGGTGTCGTTCTGGCCGGACGCGACCGCGTCCGAGCGGCCCGGCTGGCACAAGAAACCTATGGCGTTGAGGTATTGATTCTGGACGATGGTTTTCAATATCGACGCTTGGGCCGCAGCCTCGACATTCTGCTGCTTGATGCCCAGCAAAAAGCAACGTGGGTACTCCCTGCCGGTCCATTCCGCGAACCGTCTACTGCCATACGTCGAGCAGACTTGGTCGTTGTAACGAAGGGGGAGGCGGTGCAGCCTCAGCAGGACTACGCGGCCTCCCCTCACATACGGGAGAAACCTCTCTTTTTTGCAAACCCACGTCCAACCGCGCTTATTCACTCCACACATGGCGAGTGGCAAGAGTTGCCCTTATTCTTGTTGGCACATAAGAAGGTTATGGTGGTCAGCGGTGTTGCAACTCCAGCCCTGTTCCACCGTTTTGTCAGAGAGGCAGACGCGGAAATTATAGACATGATGGTAT
>WTHD01000467.1 GCA_011523265.1 Candidatus Binatota bacterium | reverse complement strand
ATATATTCCACCACGGTTTTGATCGGCTCGGTTGCGGTGATGGCGTATCGGCTGAAACGGGGTGCAAAGACTCAGACAGCGCCACGGGCGGTTCTCCAACAGGAAGTTTGGGCTCAGGGGATTGGTGGTCTGCTGACGTCGTACGAACGGGAGGGCGGTGAGGGGTCGGACCAGAAGTATGATACGGACACGAAAGAATCGGCTCCTGCCCTTTTGGGAAAGCCTCTTGCATAACATTGGGACAATATGGAGTCGCACGCAGACCAGTTTGTTGATCAATCGCTACAAGCGTCACCCCAGGTGGAGACGAGAAATCTGTGATCGGCATTCCTACCGTCGCGCGCTTCATAAATGCAGTCCAAATAGGTAAGGCTAACTGGGCACCGGAAAGGTTGAGCGAAACCCGGCGATCAAACCCGACCCACACAACCGTTAAGAGATCGGGCGTATAGCCTACAAACCAAGCATCTCCGTAATCGTTCGTGGTCCCCGTCTTTCCGGCGGCAGGACGGACAAATCCCCGCCGACGGGCACCCACACCCGTTCCCTGTTTCATGACTCCCTCCAGCAGGTGAGTTAAAACATATGCATCGTCTGGATGAATCCGCCGTTTGACCGTCATCTGGTGCTGCTCAATTATTTCTCCCGTACGACTGGTGATCCAGTGAATAGTCTCTGGCTGGGTCGCAATACCTTGATTGGCCAGGGTACTATACGCGAAGGCGACTTCGATGGGTGTCACCTCAGCCGCTCCGAGAGCAAGTGAGGGGTAGGCCGGCAAAGGACTGGTAAAGCCCAGACGAGCGGCCATTTGGCGAGCGGGTTCAAGGCCGACTTCCTGGGCAATACGCGCCGTCGCCGCATTCGATGATTTTTCGAGAGCTTTTCGAAGACTCATCATGCCACGATAGCGATTTTTATAGTTCCGCGGACTCCATTCTTTATCTTCATAGAACCAACTGAAGGGCGTATCGTTCACCAGACTGGTGGGAAGGAACCGACCGTCTCGCTGTTGTCTTTCTTTTTCAAGGGCCGCCAGGAACACCACTGGCTTAAAAATCGAGCCAAGTTGCCGGCGGGCTTGAACTGTCCGATTAAACTGCGACACTTGGTAGTCACGCCCACCCACCAAAGCGAGAATATGTCCGGTTTGGGGTTGGATAGCGACCAGGCATGCCTGGAGGCGCTCTGCGGGTATCTCTCGTTTCAACTGCGGGTGCTTTTCTTCAAGTTCTGTCAGCCCTGTCTGAATGACTTCACGCGCGATCTGCTGAAGTCTCATATCCAAGACAGTAAAAATATTGAGCCCGGCCTTGGTTAATATTCCAGCAGGGTAGCTAGCCTCAAGCTTTTTTCTGATGAAGTCAACAAAATACGGTGCTTTATTTTTCTCAGGTGGCATCTGGCGCGGCCCCGCTTCTTCGTGCCGGGCCGCGGCTGCTTCCTCTTCCGTAATGGTCCCTAATACGACCATTCTTTGAAGAATGTGATTGCGCCGCAGGATGGCGCGCTCAGGGTGACGGTTGGGGGCGTATCGGTTCGGCGCCTTGATCATGCCGGCAATGATTGCCATTTCTCCGAGCGTTAAATCCCGAGGTGCTTTTCCAAAGTAGAATCGAGCAGCTTCCCAAATGCCCAAAATACTCTTGGCGCCTCGCTGGCCTAAGTAAATTTCATTCAAATAATTCTCGAGGATTTGCAGCTTGGAATAATGGTTTTCAATAATGAGCGCCAGACAGACTTCGGTCAGCTTGCGCTTGATGGTTCTTTCTTGGGAAAGAAAGAAATTCTTAATCAGCTGCTGCGTAAGCGTACTGCCACCTTGGACGGTTCGTCCAGCAGTGACGTTTGCCCATAAAGCTCCCAAGATGCGCCACCAATCAACCCCGCTATGTTCAAAAAAGCGGTGATCTTCAGCCGCCAGCACGGCTTTGACAAGCAGAGAGGGAACTTCGTAGAGTTTCACTACCCTGCGTTCTTCCCACGCTTGAGCATAGAAACGCGTAATGATTTCCGGCTCCGTCTCGATAGCCCGGATTTCAGTCTCATCGTCAAGATCGGTCAAGCGTTCGATTCGCCCCCGTGCTATGGACAGCAGAATCCGTCGAGCAGAGCGCTCTCGTCCGGGATACGTGGATTCTCGCAAAAAAATCTGGACTTCCCCGCTCTGGACATCGCGCCAATAGTCTCCCCGAGCACGAATGGGATGGTCGACCTGTTGATAATCCAAGCGTGCCAGATGATCGAAGAGAGCAGCCTCTTCGACATTGAGTCCGGGGTAAAGGAGGAGCGGACGCGCATAGACCTTGGATGGGACTGCCCAGCGGTGGTCAGAAAAACGCTTAACGGCTACGTCTTCTAATTTGTGGTAAAGCTGCCAGCCAAGAACGCTCGCAGTTCCAAGCAATCCCAGGAAAAGACAGCCAATGAGACTCCAGAATATCCGTTGCATATCTACCACAAATATAAGACGGAGAGCTGGGGTGTCACCTCACTATGCTGGACGGCCTTCCCTTTTGAGCTTGACGTATCGTATCCGCAAATCGTACAGCACATTTTCCAGCATCTGCCCCTCACCTGCATCAAGGTTACCGGAAGTTTTTTGTTGTAACATGGCAAGGATGTCAATCATCTGCCGTGCGGCGGTAAGATCGGTTTGGGTTGCCTGACCAGGAGCGGCTGGAATCTCTCCGAGCGATATGAGCGCCTGCGTACTCAGGCCAAGAATAAAGCTCGAAAAAGTAATCTCAATCTGGTCGGATGTGGCCTCATGAGGGCGACCTTGCGCTGATGTCTCCTGCGTCTCGGCTTGAGACGGTACCGATTCCTGCTGAGTATCCGCAGTGCCCTCCTCTGTCTGTGTTGATTGGGGCTCTCCTGACTCTGGAGAGAAGCGGCGTCGATCAGTAACCCGGAATCCCTGGCTCCGCTCTTGTTCTTCTTCGCTCATTGCGATTGCCCTCCATCATTATACAAACCCATTATGCCACACTATAGTGTGTTCTCGCACACTTTGACACTCAACGGGCACATCCAAGCCCTATGGTCAGTCTCTCCAAGACTTGCTCTGGCGTTACTTCTTCCAGAGAAATCCCCTCTCGAGCCGGCCATTTCTCGCGGTAGCGGGTATTTTTGATGACCTGCAGTCCTCCCCCGAGAGGACGCCATTGTTCAGGCCGAGTTGGTCCAAATATGACGACACCTCGTGCGCCGACCACCCCGGCAAGATGGCTCACTCCAGAGTCGTTTCCTATATAACAGGTTGCTCGGGTGAGGATACTCGCGACCTGGGGGAGCGCAAGAGACGTCTCAACATGGCCATAGCGACGCCAATACTCGCCCTCCTCCGCTTCGGCAGGCCCAAGCACTATGAGCACTTCCCGGTCCCGGCTGTTCCTCCACCACTCTGCCACTTGCCGAAATCCTTCCGCTCCCCATCGTTTTCTCTGTCCGCCGCTACCTGGGTGGATGATTAAGATATGCTTCGACTCCCATCCTCGTTGTCGCCAATATTCCACTCCCCATTGGAGCCATGGCTCTTTGAGTTGTACGGAAGGAGGTCTATGCACCCCTCCTTTTCCCTGCTCCCCCAGACAGCTCAGATAATAAACGCTGGCATGAGACTCAACCTGGCCTGAGAAAAAGGGGAAGACCGTGAATCGACTAGGCGCGTATTGCTCCAGATTTTTTTTCAGCTGCGGGAGAGAGGCGCCGAACCATGAGAGCACTGAGGTGCCAGGCAAAAAAAATCTGTCGAGATCAGCATCTCTAGTTAAAGAACAAGAAACAAAAAGGCGGGCAAAGCGCGCATCGTCGATGGAAACAGTCTGTATCGAGACGGGTCGAGGGAAACATACGAAGGCCTCAAGAAAGGCACGAGTCGTTTCTCTGCCGACAACAACGAGGCTACGCTGATGTTTTCCAGCTGCCTGTAACGCGGGTAAAAAACAGAGAAAGTCTCCAAGACTGCCGGGGAAAAGGACGATTGTACGAGCCATCGCTGAATTGACTTTCAAGGTTCACCTGGGTAGCGTGAGAATGCTTAAGCGCTGTGTGTTTTGATTTGTTGTGCCATGCCTGCTCCCTGCCAAGTCGCAGATTCTCTCCTCCAACTCATTGGAGATACTCCCATTGTTCAACTCCGTAATATTCCGAGCCCTGGCAGCGCTGAGATATGGGCGAAGCTTGAATCACTCAACCCTGGCGGGAGCCTCAAAGACCGGATTTGCCTCAGCATGATCGAAGCAGCGGAACGCTCGGGAGAGTTAACGCCAGGCATGACCATTGTTGAGCCGACGAGTGGTAACACCGGGATAGGCCTAGCCCTTGTTGCGGCGGTGAAGGGCTATCAATTGACCCTCACAATGCCAGACACAATGAGTGAAGAACGCCAGAGCCTTCTTGCCGCATACGGCGCTGACCTTATTTTGACACCAGATACAAAAGGGATGCACGCGGCGATTCAAAAGGCGCAACAAACCGCTGCCAGTCACCCCCGCTATTTTATGCCACAACAATTCGATAATCCAGCAAACCCGGAAATACATCGTCAAACAACCGCTCAAGAAATCTTGCAGCAGCTCCCTCACCTCGATGCTCTCGTCCTCGGAGTTGGGACTGGTGGCACAATCACTGGAGTTGGAGAGGTGCTGAAGCAAGCATATCCGCATCTCCAAATCTTTGCCGTTGAGCCGACTGCCTCTCCTGTTCTTGAAGGGAAAGATCCTGGCTACCACAACATTCAGGGGATTGGTGCAGGGTTTGTTCCCTCAATTTTGGATACGGAGATCTATGATGAGGTCCTCTCCGTGTCAGATGAAGAAGCCACAACTTATACACGGGACCTCGCCCGCCAGGAAGGTATTCTTGTGGGTATTTCATCTGGTGCAGTCTGTGCAGCATCCGTCCGTGTTGCAAGAAATTTAGGAAAAGGGAAGACCGTTCTCACTATCTTTTGTGATACTGGAGAGCGTTATCTCACAACAGACATCTTCCATGCGGAGGGCATTTAACGTGAACATTGAGCCGTATACGGATATGGATATCGAACTCACCCAGAAAATCGATAGCCTTAAAGCATATCTTGAAAGGATGGGGCCGACTCTTGTCGCTTTTTCAGGAGGAGTTGACTCCAGCTTCCTCCTGACAGTTGCTTCTCAGGTCTTACGTAACGATGTCATCGCACTGATGACGGTCTCACCGTCGACCCCCCCTCACGATGAACAACAGGCAATCGAACTGGTCAAGAGGCTGAAGGTAGAACTCCTGCGAATCCAGCATAATGAGCTGGATATATCGGAATACGCAGCAAATCCTATTAATCGATGCTATTTCTGTAAAAGCTCCTTATATGAAATCTGTCAGAGAGAGGCCAAACGTCTCACATTGGATAGCATTGCGGATGGAATTAATCTTGACGACCTGACCGATTATCGGCCGGGCCTTCAGTCTGCAAAGGAGTATAACGTTCGTCACCCTTTGGTTGAAGCTGGACTGACGAAAGCAGATATCCGTCAAGCCAGCCGGCTATTAGGGCTCTCTACCTGGGATAAGCCGGCCTCCCCGTGCCTTTCGTCCAGAATTCCTTATGGAACACATATTACAGCGACAATGCTTTCTCATATCGCTCAAGCAGAGGCTTTTCTGTATACTCTCGGCATCGCCCAGGTCCGCGTCCGTTATGATGGAAGGAGCGCGCGAATCGAAATTGGGAGCGAAGCTCTCAAGAGAGTCGCTTCCCAAGAGAGTCTCCAGAAAATAGGGGCGAAACTCAAATCTCTTGGTATTCCTCTCGTCACGTTAGATTTGGAAGGGTACAGAAGCGGCGTCTTCAATATCGGGCTTAAAGCGGCACCCGTATCTACAAAACCTTTTGCTTGATTTTTATTGTCAACAGTGTCAGTGTGAAGAAATAGTGGAGGGGAAGTCTGTTCTGAAAGGAGTGGGGTGATGGATCTTCCGACACATTTTCCAAAATGCTTGAAGTGCAACGAGGAGGGGGATCTCATCCCCCTATCTGATTATGGCCAGGAAGGAGCTTCTGTTTTGTTTAAGGCGTGGGTTTGCACAAACCCTAACTGTGGTTTCTCTCTCCGAGTCGATAAAGGGGAAGTAACATACGGGAGAAAGATAGAGCAAAAGCAATGAATTCTTCGAATAGTCTTCCAGAGACATCGAACGAAAAAAGGGGCTCCGTTATGGAGCCCCTTTTTTCATTAGTAGATCGTTGGAAGTACATCTGCACGCAGGTGGCAACTCTTCCGGAGAAGGGGATGGGAAAGCCTCACGGCCAATTAGTATCGGTAAGCTCAACACATTACTATGCTTTCACCGCCGACCTATCAACCTTGTCGTCTACAAGGGGCCTTTAGAGGTGCAAGCACCTGGGATTCCTCGTCTTGGGGAGGGCTTCCCGCTTATATGCTTTCAGCGGTTATCCCTGCCGCACATAGCTACCCGG
>WTHD01000138.1 GCA_011523265.1 Candidatus Binatota bacterium | reverse complement strand
CCATATAATAGGGCAAATCTCCGCTGCCGCTCTCCTCGCAGGCTTCGATAATGACCACACAGCGGGCAACCGGAACACCCTGACGCTTGAGCGCCGCAATGGCGGTCAGGGAAGCACAGGCCGCGTAGCCGTCGTCGGCGCCTCCACGCCCGTACAGTCTGCCGTCCCTCAGCACCGGCTGCCACGGGCCGAGCCCGTCATGCCAGCCGTCCATGGGCGGCTGTTTGTCCAGGTGACCGTAGAGCAGCACGGTTTCAGACGAATCGCCCGGAACCTCGATAAAGAGTAAGGGCGTGCGGCCTGCAAGCCGGACCACCTCAAGGCTCAGACCGGGAACCTCCTGACTGCGAATCCAGCCGGCGATGAGTTCGACCGCCTGATCCAGATAGCCGTTCGTCTGCCAGTCCGGATCGTAGGCTGGAGATTGGTTGGGAATGGCCAGGTATTCCGTCAGGGTGGAGATAATACTGTTATCCCAGGTGGATTCGACAAATTGCCAGGTTTTTTGGGTATCCATACGGGAATTGTAACCGGCCGTCGGGTCCGTTGCCAATCCGGTCTAGCCGTCCGGCCCCCAACTCGGTAAGCTGACAGTCTGAAGGAGGTTGACACTATGGCAGAGCTCGTTGTGTATCACAATCCTGGTTGAGGCAAGTCACGCGGAGCGCTCGATATTTTGCAGGAGCGCGGCGTCGAGTTCGACGTGATTGAGTATCTCAAGAGCCCCCTCGGTCGGGCAGACTTTGAACGCTTTCTGGACCTGTTGCCGGATGAGCCCGCGGAACTGGTCCGTAAGGATAAGAAATTCAAGGAACTCGGTCTGAACGCGGACGACTATGTGACGCGCAAGGCCGTGGTCGAGGTCTTACTCCAGCATCCTGAGCTGATGCAGCGGCCGGTTATCATCAAAGATCAAAAGGCGGTCATCGCCAGGCCATCCGAGAAGGTGCTGGAGCTGCTGGATTAGCTGTTCGTGCTTCTCACCACCTGAGAGGGAATTGAGCACTTTAAGACATCCAGGGCCTCCTGTGCGCTAGGACGGCCTAGAGAGCATAGCGCCCTTTGACCGGCCGTTTTACCCCCAAATCAAATGGCTCCCCGTCCACCGAGTGGGGAAGATTCGGCTCCAGGTGTCAAGTTCAGCATAATCCCCTCCTTGGACGTGTGATGCATATTAGGCCGTAGGACCCTCCATGAGGGCCCTGCCGGGCTCTCATGGAGGGTCCAGCCCCCCTTTCCCAGCGAGAAAGGGCCAAAAAAGAGCCCTTCGCCCCCTGGGAGAGGGCTAGGGGGAGGGAAAAAAGGCTCCCAACCGTCAAAAAAATTAATTTGCATCACACGTCCAGGAGGGGAGCCACCCCCAGCCCCTCCCAGGCTGTTTGGTGCAGGCCCTTCCTTCCCGACGAGCGCGTGCTGGCACGGCTACAACGTATCGTGAAGCGCTCTAACCGACCGACTGACTGGCAGCGCAGGCTTCCAGCCTGCTTCGGGGCGGGCAAGATGCCCGCGTTCCCAGGGAGGCCGAACGAAGCGGGGTGTCTCCGTCTCCTTACATCTTCCTCAAACGGCCCTCGGGATCGACTCGGGTACGCAGCACGTGCAACTCTTCCGGGGTTGGGACAGGTGTGGTGGGAACCTGGTCTGGCATTTTGAGGGCAAAGCCGGTTTGGGCCTGCACCTCTTCTGGCGTTACGCCTGGGTGGACGGAGTGCAGACGCATACGCTTGTCTTCTTCGTCAAAATCCATGACGCATAAGGGGGTGACACAATATTTGGGTCCTCCGCCGGGCAGCCCCAGTTTTTTACGGGCATCCGCTCCACCACCGCCCCAGCCATAGGTGCTCATATAATCGCAGCGCTCAACCAGAATCCGCGGCGAGTGGGAATTGAGGACAATATAATAGCGACCCACGTGGGTGCTGAGCGTTGGCGTCCCGACCGAGCCGGGGCCACGAAAGCGGAGTGTGGCATAGTCGGGCCCGACGCCGATCAAATTGGTATTGCCGTGCGGGTCAACCTGGACCCCGCCAATAAAAAAGACACGCTTGTGCCAGTGCTTGACATCCTCGAAACGATGGCCCGTATCGCTGAACGACTCCGCCCAGCGCACCACCCGGTTATCCCAGGCAAAGGCCGGCAGGGGCAGGGTATACCGGTCGGCAACATTCATGCGGGTGCCAAAGAAGATCAACTCCATATTGGGGCCGTGCAGCAGATGGGCCAGGCGCACCGCGGCTTCCACAATGGGCATGGCCACTCCGACCATCAAATGTTCCCGGTCTTTCAGGTCGCGGGCAAGAAAAACGGTCATGATCTCTTGCGGAGAAAGGTCCTGGGCAGAAACATCGCTCGGCATAGTCTTTTCCTCGGGAGAATACGTTAGTACTCGTGCAGTTCCAGCAGCCGCCTGATGCCGATCTGTTCCAAATAGTCGGCATGGGTTGCCGGTTCTCGGCAGTAGCGGGCGAAATACGCGTCCAGGGCCGCAGGGTCGCCCTTGGCCGCGGCGGTTGAGGCGTCCAGATAGTCTTTGAGATGGGTGTTGTCCTGGACGTAATAGCCCCGGCTGTAGAACGGATGGGCACCGTAGGGGACGCGCACGATAGCATCGGCGCCGGCAATCGTTGTGGCCCACGGGTCCTTGCGGATGTCCTCGTTGGCTACGACTTTTTCCACCTGGACAATGGTATGGTCCGCGGCGCGCTGCATGAACAGGTCTATCCAGCCCGGTCCGCCAACGTGCTGGACATTGCCATACGCGTCGGAAACGGCCGCGTGCAAGAGAGTCACGTCGGGCCTGATCGGCGGGACGGCCAGCAGAGTCTCGTCCCGAATCGGGTCGGTGAAGACCTTGAGGTCCGGATTGACTTCGGGCAGGGAAGTTCCGACGCCGCCGCGCCACGGCAGGAAGGGCAGACCCTGGGCCGCCGCCTGGAGACCCGAGGTCAGAATGCCCTCTTCACATTCCCAGACCTCGATTTCACCGCGCTCCGCGGCCCGGCGAAAGGCCGGAGCAACCGGCACCCCAAAACCGCCGCCCGCGTAATAACTGACGACTTTTCTGACGCAACCGGCAGCAATGAGCATGTCCAGCGACAGGCCGACATCGACAACCGTCAGGTCTTTCAGGCCACGCCGGATGATCTGGTGCACAAGGGCCATCGGGGTCGGGGAACCGATGGCAACCGTCATGCCGTCTTCGATCCGACTGGCGGCTTCAACTTCATCAATAACGTGAGAGGTGCGTGATTCCACGAGTGTTCCTTCCCTTCGACTAGGCTCAGGACAGGCCTGGTGCCTGATATATGCCCCTGTGCCCTATGTTGGCAAGGGTTGCGATTTACGGACAGACCTGGGTGGGTTACACTGTGTGACGTAAGACAGGGCGCTTGTAGGAGGCGGGCGAACAGGAGGAAGAGAGCGTGGCAAAAACCGTACGGGACATTATGAGCGTCGAGGTGACCACGCTGGGACGGAACGACACGCTGCTGCTGGCGAAAGATATTATGAACCTGGGTCGCATCCGGCATTTCCCGGTCGTGGAGGACGACGAATTGGTCGGGGTTGTCAGTCAGCGTGACCTCTACCGGGCCTCGCTCGGCACGGTCATGCAATATGGAGAAAAAGCCCAGCGCGCCTTTTTGGAAAGCATCGCGGTCAAAGAGATCATGGTTGATCCGATTTCCATCGGCCCGGATGCAACGGTTCAGGACGCCGCCCGGCTGATGATGGAGCACAAAATTGGTTGCCTGCCGGTCTTGGAAGACGACCGGCTGGTTGGCATTGTGACCGAGACCGATATGCTACAAGTCGTGGTAGATATGGCCTGAGGGCTGTCGATTGACACCGGGCGCGAAAGACCGACGCCATCGGAGTAAGTGATTCCTTCGACAGGCCCAGGACAGGCATAATCACGAGGAGGAAACCCCATGGAAGACAAAGACCGTCTGGGAACCAAGCTGCAACAAAAAGAGAAGGCCGAGGAAAGCCGCTATTTTGCGGAGCGCGACCGTGAGTTGATCAACAAGATGAAAGAGCAGCGTGAGGCCGAGCACGAGGAAGAGATACGTGTGCTGGCCCTGAATCGTTGTCCCAAGTGCGGCATCCAGTTGACCACTCGGCTCATTGAAGAAGTCGAGATTGACGAGTGCGGGCCGTGCCAGGGCATGTGGCTTGACAAGGGCGAACTGGAAGCCATATCCGCGCAAAAGGGCACGCACTGGATCAAGCAGTTTTTCGACGGTATGGGCCATGTCCTGACCGGCCCCAAAAACTAGCCGTCTAGGTGCTACGAACTGCGAAAAATCCGGCACTAATTGCGAATAATTTGAGGCCGATTTTCAGCCATGCACCCACTTTTGTAAGTGTTTTTTCGTCTCATGGGCCGGTTTTGCTTGACAGACAAGGAAGAGCTGTTCTAGGGGGATTTTATTACCCAAGGGGAGAGAAAGAATATGGCTGACCGCTCAGACAACCAGGCTGGTCCCCGAAAATCTCTCTGGGCAAACTTGGCGATTTACGGGACAGGATTGTATCTCTACGTCTCCTTGATCGCTATGACCTACGCTTATTCCTATTATGGGGAATTTGATATTAATATTTTTAACTTTTCTGGACTACCGGATTTTCTGCTCATAGCTTTGTCCGATCTATCCTCCTTAATTGAAGCAGCCGTCTTAGTCTTACTCACCGCAGCCGTCCCGCTTCTGCTGATCTTTGTTACCGGAAGGCTTTTTTCGTCTAGTGGACAGAAAAAACCCAATCGTCCCAGACTCGGGGAAGCCCTAACACCGCTGGTCCCACCCAAGCTACCAGGCAGTAAAGATGAAGACGACAATGAGCCCCCAGTGGATCGAGTCAAGCGCTACGGTAAATTTCTCCTCCGCCGCTCCTTCATATTTCTCCTCCGCTGGGGTGGATTTCTCCTCCGCCGCTCCTTCGTCTTTATTCTCGGCTCTCTTACATTGATTAGCTGTCTCATCTTCCTAGGACTTGCCTTCTTAGTCCCTTGGCATTTGGGTAAATGGAATAGCCACGAAGTATTAAAAAGTCTCGGTCCGTCCGGGCTACGTTTCGTCAAGATGTAGCACATCCTATAACCGGCCCTTCAGGCCGTACTTTGCAGCTTGGCACTACGAGCGATTTTCTTTTTTTATATTCATCTGAGGCAGCTGATCCACCAAGTTCTGACCTACCAAGCTCTGACCCGCCTTCTGATGAGGCAGCTGATCCACCAAGCTCTGACCCGCCTTCTGAGATGGAAGGCTTTGCGGCGCTCATTTTTGAGAGAATCTTTGGGGCTGCCAAAGCAATCATAAAGTTCGTTTATGACTTCTATGACTTTGTTCTTCGGGATGAGGAAACAGAGAAAAAGGGCAAGACATTCATCGTGCCGCTAGCCAACTTAGCCTCCCTGATACCAATAGACAACACAGAGAAAAAAGAATGGGTCTCCACCGACTCAGCTTCTCCAGACTTCAGACTGTCCAAGATTAGTCCTCTGACAGACGACAAGAAGGATGCTTCGCGCGAAATTGAAAACCCCCCATGCACTAATTGGGAGCAATTGGGAACTATCGGGCCTTTCGGTAGAGCGGAACACGAGCTAGCAAACTCCCAGACCAATTCCACAGAAGACGAAGATCAGACCCCTAGCTCTGCTATTTCTGAGCAAAATCAGCATTGCGAGGCAGAAGATAACGGACGAACGGATTCTCCAGATGACAAAAATGATCTGATCAGCCTCGCGGCTCTTGAGAAAAAACTGAATCGCAAATTGCGGAACTGCGCCCTCCAGCAACTCATACTAATTGGAAGAGCCGATACTACACCACTCGTCGGTGATGCTCTTCAAAAGTATAAATCAAATAGAGGACTGGCCCAAGAGCGGGCCAAATGGGTGTGGGAGTATCTGAAGCAAGAGGCAACGAGCGACCGCAAACGGGTCATTCTTCTAAATGCCGCCTTCTTGCATACTGACCCAGGGAATTATCGTTACGACCGCAGTGTCGAAGTCCATGCCTGCTGGGCTCCAAAACCCAAACAGATCACCTCTTTTGCTTCTGCCGACTCTGGTGATTAGCGCCCTGTAATTGACGGATCAGCACTTTTCCTCCCCGTTTTCCTTTGTTTTCTTCTCGGTTTCTCTCTCATCCCGGCTTCCAACGGCGCGGTCATCTTCTCATACAACCCAAACAAATGTTCCACCCGCTCCCGCTCCGAGGCAAAGCCGCCACGGCGATATAGAGGCGGTACCGCCCGGTCGAGGGCGGGATGAGCCTTGCGCAGGTTGGGCGGCATCAGGTCGGGATCGTACAGGTCGGCCAAGCTCGCCTCTGGATAGGCGGCACGGGCGTCGAGTACGGCTTGGGCCAATGGAGGTTTAGTAAAAGATTGAGACGCCGAGCCGTGATAGCGTCTGAATATCGTCCCTTCCCCTCTGATCCAGAGCCCCCTACTTTTCATACG